>NZ_WWIA01000570.1 GCF_009870065.1 Streptomyces sp. SID5785
GGGATCTACGGCATGAACTTCGACCACATGCCGGAACTGCACCGGTCGTGGGGCTACCCGACGGTGATCGCGCTGATGGTCGTCCTCGAGGTGTTCCTCTACTGGCAGTTCAAGAGGCGCGGCTGGCTGTGAGGGCGCTCAGGCGAACTCGACGGAGGTGGTCGCGGGGCCGCCCAGCGCGTCGCGCCGCTCGGGCATCTCCAGGGAGACCATCCGCCGCCAGCCGCCGAGCCGCTCGTACGCGTACACGGCGTGGATGCCCGCCGCGAGCACGGCCGACTTGGCGCGGGGCCAGCCGAGGATGCGGCCCATGTGGTCCATGACGGCGAGACTGACGTCCCGGTAGACCGCGATCTCCGCGAGGGCGCACTCGCGCAGGATGCGCTGGATGGTGCGGCCGTGGCCCGCGTAGGCGAAGCGCAGCAGTTCCTCGTGGCAGTAGGCGAGGTGGTTGTCCTCGTCCTTGGAGATCATCTTGACCGCGCGGCCGATGTCCGGGTGCTGTGCGAAGTACTTGCGCAGCATCTCCATCTGCTCGGAGGCGCGCTGTTCGGTGACCCGGCTGTGCGCGAGGTACGTGACGACGTCGTGCACGGAGAGCGGTTCGTCGCGCTTGAGCTGATCGTGGGCGAGGCCGATCCCGTGGCGCTCCAGGAGCATCGTGTAGTCGGCCTCCGCCGGTACGGGGACCGGGCGCAGGCCGCGCTTCTTCATGAGGGCGTGGAAGATGCGCCCGTGCTTGTCCTCGTCCGCGCCGTGCCGGGCGACCTTGGGGGCGAGGTCGCGCTCGCTCTCGGGGACGAGGGCGGCGATCCTGCCGTTCTCCCAGCCGCCCTGGGACTCGCCGCTCGCGGCGATCGAGCAGAACAGCCGGAACGACTCGTCGTCGTCGAGGATCTCCTGGAACAGACTCTTGGCCGACAGCATCGTGGAACCTCCCAGCCGCTTCCTGGCGTGTGCACAGGATTTCGTGCCTGGGCGCGTCCCGCGACTCGGGACCGGCCCGGGGCGTGACCGAACCGCCGCCGGCGCGTTGTTCCCCGTGACGGCCGTGGCGGGGAAGACACCCCGAGCCCCCACCACGGCCGCAGAACCTCTCCCCGTGCCGACGGCCTACGCGAGGCCCGCGCGCTCCAGCGCCTCGGTGCCCGCGCGCAGCGAGGCGAGCCGCTCGTCGAGCGAGAAGCCGGCCGGGGACAGCGTGAGCGTGGTGACGCCGGCGGCCGCGTAGGCCTTCATCCGGTCGGCGATGCGGTCGACGGAGCCGAGCAGGGTGGTGGAGTCGATGAGCTGCTGCGGGATCGCCGCGGCCGCGCCCTCCTTGTCGCCGCCCAGGTACTTCTCCTGGATCTCCGCGGCCTCCTTCTCGTAGCCCATGCGCCGCGCGAGCTGGTTGTAGAAGTTCTGCTTGGGGCTGCCCATGCCGCCGACGTACAGGGCGGTGTACGGGCGCAGCAGGTCGGCGAGGGAGCTGACGTCCTTGTCGTCGCCGACGGCGATCGGCACGGTGGGACAGACGTCGAAGCCGTCCATGGTCAGGCCCGCCTTCTCGCGCCCCGCGCGCAGGTGGCGGACCGCGGTCTCCTCGAGGTGCTCGGCGGAGGGGAAGATCAGCAGGGCGCCGTCGGCGATCTCGCCGGTCTGCTCCAGGTTCTTGGGACCGATCGCCGCGATGTAGAGCGGGATGTGGGCGCGCTCGGGGTGCACGGTCAGCTTCAGGGACTTGCCCGGTCCGTCGGGCAGCGGCAGCGTCCAGTGGGCGCCCTCGTAGGAGACGCGCTCCCGGCTCATCGCCTTGCGCACGATGTCGACGTACTCGCGCGTGCGCGCCAGCGGCTTGTCGAACTTCACGCCGTACCAGCCCTCGGAGACCTGGGGGCCGGAGACGCCGAGGCCGAGCCGGAAGCGGCCGCCGGAGAGCGAGTCGAGCGTCGCGGCGGTCATCGCGGTCATGGTGGGCTGGCGGGCGGGGATCTGCATGATGGCCGACCCGACGTCGATCCGCTCGGTCTGCGCGGCGACGTAGGAGAGCACGGTCACGGCGTCGGAGCCGTAGGCCTCGGCGGCCCAGCAGACCGAGTAGCCGAGCCGGTCGGCCTCCTTCGCCACGGTGAGGTTGTCGGTGTCCATGCCCAGGCCCCAGTAGCCGAGGTTGATGCCGAGCTTCATTGACCACATCTCCTTAACGCCGTGCCGGTCCACAGGATTACCCATCGGTAACGTCCCTTGCCGGGCACCCTAGCGCGCTCCGGGCGCCCGCAGTCGTCCACAGGCTCCCCGATCGCCTGCCGGGGCCAGTAATCTCAGCGCCCATGGAGCAGAGGCATCTCGGCCGCACCGGCCTGCGCGTGTCCCGGATCGGACTCGGCACCCTCACCTGGGGGCGGGACACCGACGAGCACGACGCCGCCGACGTGTTGAAGACCTTCTGGGAAGCGGGCGGCACGCTGGTCGACACGGCCGACGTGTACGCGGACGGGGAGGCCGAGTACCTGCTCGGGCGGCTCGTCGAGGGGCTGGTGCCGCGCCGCGACCTGGTGATCTCCACCAAGGCGGGCAGCGTGCCCGACCCGGACCGCCGCTTCGACGGCTCGCGCGGCCATCTGCTCTCCGCGCTCGACGCCTCGCTCACCCGGCTCGGCACGGACTACGTGGACCTGTGGCAGGTGCACGCCTACGACCCGGCGACGCCCCTGGACGAGACCCTGCAGGCGCTCGACATCGCTGTCGCGAGCGGCCGGGCGCGGTACGCGGGCGTCTCCAACTTCTGCGGCTGGCAGCTCGCCAAGGCGGGCACCTGGCAGCTCGCGGCGCCGGGCGCGCGCACCCGGCTGGCCAGTACGCAGATGGAGTACTCGCTGCTGCAGCGCGGCGTGGAGCGCGAGGTGCTGCCCGCCGCGCTCGACCTCGGCATCGGCCTGCTGCCGTCCTCGCCGCTGGGCCGCGGCGTCCTCACCGGCAAGTACCGCACGGGCACGCCGGCGGACTCGCGCGGCGGCTCGGACCACATGGCCCCGTTCGTCGCGCCGTACCTGGACGACACCGCGGGCCACATCGTGGACGCGGTGTCCATAGCCGCCGACGGTCTCGCCGCGACGCCGCTCCAGGTGGCGCTCGCCTGGGTCAGGGACCGGCCCGGCGTGGCCGCCCCGATCGTCGGCGCGCGCAACGCGCAGCAGCTCACGGCCGCATTGTCAGTGGAGGCCCTTAGTCTTCCTGACGAGATCTGCCAGGCGCTCGACGACGTGTCGGCGCCCGTGCACCGCTATCCCGATCAGGACTGGAGCACGTTGTGAGTACGGAGTCCGCCGCCGAGGAGAGCGGCCCGGGGCCGGGCCCCGACGCCGCGCCGGTCTCCTCCGGGGCCCCCGAGGAGACGGCCGTTCCCGAAGGCACCGCCGCGGACGACGCAGACGGCGCAGACGGCGCAGACGGCACGGAGGACGCGGCCGCCACGGACGGCACGGAGGACGCGGCAGGGACCGCCGCCGCGGAGGCCGCGCAGGTGTCGGAGGCCGAGGCCGAGCTCGCCGCCCAGCGCGATCTCCGCGAGCGGATCGACCGGCGCAAGGCGGCCAAGGAGGGCCCGATCGACGCG
>NZ_WWIA01000571.1 GCF_009870065.1 Streptomyces sp. SID5785
TTCATGTCGATGTACTCGGTCCAGTTGGAGAAGTTGACCACCTTCTCCTTCGCCGAGTGGTCCGTGGACGTGCCGCCGCCCTGGGACGTGCTCGCGGCGGGGATGCCGCAGCCGGTCAGCGCGCCGAGACCGCCGACGGCGAACGCTCCGCCCGCGGAGGCGCGCAGCAGGGACCGGCGGGACATCGCGGCCCTGCCGTTGGTGAAGCTGCGCCGCATGGCGGCCCTTTGGGCCGGGGAGAGGGGGTACCACCCTGCTCGAAGAGCTCGGGGGAGGTGGGGCTCGAACTGCTCCATGCGCATGCTGCCCTTTCGGGATGGCGGCCGCGGCGGCGCCGCGGCCGGGCTGCTATCGGTCCCCGAAGATCGTGCGGTGCCAGTCCTTCGCGACGACCGCGGTGTTGTCGAACATGACGTGCTTGATCTGGGTGTACTCCTCGAAGGAGTAGGCGGACATGTCCTTGCCGAAGCCGGACGCCTTGTACCCGCCGTGCGGCATCTCGCTGAGGATCGGGATGTGGTCGTTGACCCAGACGCAGCCGGCCTTGATCTCGCGCGTGGCCCGGTTGGCCCGGTACACGTTCGTGGACCAGGCCGAGGCGGCGAGCCCGTAGGGGGTGTCGTTGGCGAGCCGGATGCCCTCCTCGTCGCTGTCGAAGGGGAGCACCACGAGGACCGGGCCGAAGATCTCCGACTGGACGATCTCACTGTCCTGGGCGGCGTCCGCGACGAGGGTCGGCCGGTAGTAGGCGCCGTCCGCGAGGGCGCCGCCGGGGGCCTCGCCGCCGGTCACCACGCGCGCGTAGGAGCGGGCACGGTCGACGAAACCGGCGACGCGGTCGCGCTGGGCGTGCGAGATGAGCGGGCCGAGGTCGGTGGTGGCGGCGAACGGGTCGCCGAGCCGGACCGTGGCCATGAGGTCGGCGACGCCGCTGACGAAGGCGTCGTAGAGCGGACGCTGCACGTACGCGCGCGTGGCGGCGGTGCAGTCCTGGCCGGTGTTGATGAGGGCGCCCGCGACGGCGCCGTGCACGGCGGCGTCGAGGTCGGCGTCGTCGAAGACCACGAAGGGGGCCTTGCCGCCGAGCTCCAGGTGGAGCCGCTTGACGGTGGCGGTGGCGATCTCGGCGACGCGCTTGCCGACGCCGGTGGAGCCGGTGAAGGAGGTCATCGCGACGTCCGGGTGGCCGACGAGGTGCTCACCGGCGTCGCGGCCCGCTCCGGAGACGACGTTGACGACGCCGTCCGGGATGCCCGCCTCGGTCGCGGCCTGCGCGAACAGGAGCGAGGTGAGCGGGGTCAGCTCGGCGGGCTTCAGGACGATGGTGTTGCCCGCGGCGATGGCCGGCAGGACCTTCCACGCGGCCATCTGGAGCGGATAGTTCCAGGGGGCGATGGAACCGACGACACCGATCGGCTCGCGACGTACGTAGGAGGTGTGGTCGCCGCTGTACTCACCGGCGGACTGGCCCTGGAGGTGACGGGCGGCGCCGGCGAAGAACGCCGTGTTGTCGACGGTGCCGGGCACATCGAACTCGCGGCTGAGCTTGACCGGCTTGCCGCACTGGAGCGATTCCAGGAGCGCGAACTCCTCGGCCTTCTCCGCGAGCTTGCCCGCGAAGGCGTGCATCGCGTCGGAGCGCTCGCCCGGGGTGGCGCCCGCCCAGCCGGGGAAGGCGTCGCGGGCCGCGCCGACGGCGGCGTCCACGTCGTCGGGCCCGGCCAGCTCGTACGTGTACACGTCCGTGCCGGTCGCGGGGTCGACGACGGCGTGGCTGCGGCCGGACGTGCCGGGGGTCAGGCGTCCGGCGACGAGGTTGGCTCCTTCGGCGAAGCGTTCCTGCGCGGCGGCCGCGACGGTCTTCGCCGCGGGGGCGTGGGCCGAGGTGGGGTTGTGCATGAGTGCTCGCTCTCGCTTTCCTCCGCCGGCCACCCGTCCCGCGGGCCCCGGCGTGGCTCCAGCTCGATTTGAGTGCCGATCCTGACAGAGGGTCGGCACCCCAACAAGTGATTCCGTTGTTGCCTTTTGGTTACGCGACGGAATCTGTCGACCAGGTGTCGAGTGCACCTGGAAAACCCAGGACGGTGTGTCAGTGGTGCGTGCCAGACTCGCGTGCATGAGTGACGCACGGCTGTCACGGGATCCGGCACGGGGGCAGAAGACATGATCGACAGCAGGGAATCACTGGTCAGCGCGCTGGCGGCGGGGGCGCGCGTGAAGTATCTGCATTTCTGGGGGCACACCCCGCGCGCCGACGGCCGGCTCGGGGCGAGCTGCCTCAGCCAGTGGTGGCCCTCCCCGTTCACGGTGGACGGCGTGGAGTACGCGACGGCCGAGCACTGGATGATGGCCGGCAAGGCCCGGGTGTTCGGGGACGCCGAGGCGGAGCGCAGAGCGGTCGAGGCCGGCCACCCGTCGCAGGCCAAGAAGGCGGGACGGCTGGTCAAGGGCTTCGACGAGACCGTGTGGCGGCGCGAGCGGCTGCGGGTGGTCGTCGAGGGCAGCCTGCACAAGTTCGGCTCGGACCCGGCGCTGCGCGACTTCCTGCTCGGCACCGGGGAGCGCGTCCTGGTGGAGGCGAGCCCGCTGGACCGGGTGTGGGGCATCGGCCTCGCCGCGGACGACCCGGCCGCGGCGGACCCGGCCCGCTGGCGCGGCCCCAATCTCCTGGGCTTCGCCCTGATGGCGGCCCGGCGGGAGCTGGCGGCCCCGGCGGCCTGACCGGCGCCGGGGCGGGGACCTACCGCGTGCTCAGGACGATGACGAACACGAGGAACGCGACGCCCATCACCAGCCCGAAGGCACCGCAGATGATGCCGGTGAGCGCCTGTCCCCCGTTGGTGGCCTCACCGCGGCTCGCCTTGCCCCGGCCGATGGCGCCGAAGACGATGCCGAGAATGCCCGCGATGATCGCGACCGGCCAGAACAGGAAGAGCACCGCCGAGACGATGCCGGTGACCATGCCCGCGATCCCGAGACCGTTGCTCGGCTGCACGGGCATCCCGCCCTGCCAGCCGTAGGGCGCCGCGGGATAGGCGGCCAGCGGCTGCTGCGCGGGCTGCCCGTACGGCGTCTGCTGCGGACCGCCCGGGTAGCCGCCGTACGCCGCGGGCGGCAGGCCCGGACCGGCCGGCGAGACGGGCGGCGGCGGGACCGGGCCGC
>NZ_WWIA01000572.1 GCF_009870065.1 Streptomyces sp. SID5785
CCCCACCCCCACCCCCAATCCCATCCGGAGTCCATATATCAAGACGGGTATCTCACTATTCGATCGAGCGGCGTAGCGTGATCGGCACACCCGGGGCAGCCGCTCCGGGCGTGCCGTCGTTCCGTGAGAGGACCGGGCCATGCCGCAGGAGACCGCCGTGTACACCCACGGCCATCACGAGTCCGTACTGCGTTCGCACACCTGGCGCACCGCCGCCAACTCCGCCGCGTACCTGCTCGGTTCGCTGAAGCCGCACATGAAGATCCTGGACATCGGCTGCGGCCCGGGCACCATCACCGCGGACCTGGCGGCGCTGGTGCCCGACGGCCACGTCACCGGCGCCGACCACGCGGAGGGCATCCTCGGCCAGGCCCGCGCGACGGCGGCGGAACGCGGCCTGACCAACGTCGACTTCACCACCGCCGACGTGCACGCGCTGGACTGGCCGGACGACACGTTCTGTGTCGTGCACGCGCACCAGGTGCTGCAGCACGTGGGCGACCCGGTGCAGGCCCTGCGGGAGATGCTGCGGGTCACGAAGCCGGGCGGGATCGTCGCGGTGCGGGACTCGGACTACGCGGCGATGACCTGGTACCCCGAGTCCCGGGAGATGACGTACTGGCTGGACCTGTACCGGCGGGTCGCCCGGGCCAACGGCGGGGAGCCGGACGCCGGACGCCGGCTCAAGTCATGGGCGCTGGAGGCCGGTTTCGCCGCCGGGGACATCACCGCCACGGCGGGCACGTGGTGTTACGCGACGCCGGACGAGGTCGCCTGGTGGAGCGGCCTGTGGGCGGACCGCACGGTGGCCTCGGCCTACGCGGACCGCGCGGTCGAGGGCGGCCACGCGACGGCCGAGCAGCTGGCCGGGGTGTCGCAGGCGTGGCGCACGTGGGGCGCGGCCGACGACGCGTGGTTCTCGGTCCTGCACGGCGAGATCCTGTGCCGCAAGCCGGTGCGGTAGCTAGGCCGGTCACCGGTCGCGGCCGGGGCGGCTTGCCGGAAGTGATCACGCGGCCGGGACGGGCCAACTAGGCTTCCCGTCATGGAAATCCTGGGAACCACGCTGCGCATCTGCGTCGAGGACCTGGAGTCCTCGGTCACGTTCTACGAGCAGCTCGCGGGCAGCCGCGCCATGCGTTTCGAGCGCGGCGGGGTCTCCGTGGCCGCCGTCGGCTGCTTTCTCCTGATGAGCGGGCCCGAGCGGGAGCTCGAGGTGCTGCGCAAGGTGTCGGCGACGATCGCGGTCAAGGACGTCGACGAGGCGAAGGCTGTGCTGACCGCGTCCGGCGCGCAGGTCATCGCCGGGCCGGTGCCGACCCCCGCGGGCCGGAACCTGATCGCGCTGCACCCGGACGGCTCGGTGTTCGAGTACGTCGACCGGCAGGCGGCCGAGACGGCCTGATCCGGGGCTCCCCGGCACGTATCCTCGCCCCGGGCGCGACGGCGCGCGCGAGGGCGAAGGGCAGGGTGCACAGGTGACCGGCAGCGACACGGACCGGGGACGCACGGACGGGAGCGGGCAGGGGCACGTCTCGCTGAGCGACCGGGCGCGCGAGGAGATCCGGCAGCGGATCGTGGACCGGCGCTACCCGATGGGCTCCCGCCTGGTGGAGCGCGAGATCGCGGCGGAGCTCGACGTGTCCCGCGTGCCCGTGCGCGAGGCGCTGCGCGCGCTGGTCGCCGAGGGTCTGCTCGAGATGCTGCCCCGCAGCGGCGTGCGCGTGCGCAGCCTGGAGCGGGACGACGTGCGGCAGCTGTACGAGGTGTGGGAGCCGCTCACGGTCCAGGCCTCGCGGCTCGCGGCCCGCCGCGTCGCGGCCGCGGGCGATGACGATGCACGAGTGCTGGCCACGCTGCGCGCGACGCTGGAGACGGCGGAGCGGGCCGCGGCGGCGGACGAGGGCGCGCGCGAGGTGGCCGCGCACACCGCGTTCCACGAGGAGGTCGTCGCCCTGTGCGACAACCCGCTGCTCGCGCGCACGATGGAGCAGCTCAGCTGGCAGTTGCAGCTGGTCTTCGGGCTGCGCGAGGAGCCGGCGCACATGCGGGCCCAGCACGCGGACATGTACCGGCACATCGCGGCGGGCGACGCCGAGGCCGCGGCGGCCAGCACCCTGCTGCACGTCCGGGACAGCCGGGCCGTCGCCGAGCGCTCCCTCTTCGGGGGCGCGCCCGAAGACGGCGGAGGCGACGGAGACGACGGAGACGACGGATCCGGCCAGGACGGCACACCGGTTTCGTATACCAAAGCGGACCCGCCGGCGAAGCCCGCACGGCGGACGTCGCGGAGAACCGCGTAGAAAGCGCCGCACACCGCCCCTTCCGCCCCCTTCACACCTCCTCCTCAGGGCCACCCTTGCCGCGCCTTCCGCAATTGGTATACCAATAGGGCGGACCAGGAGCCCCGCCCTCGAGGAGTCCCCATGTGCGTCGACCCCGCCCCGCCGCCCTCCGCCCGGCTGACCCGCCGCGGCGTGCTCGCCGCCTCCGCAGCACTCGCCGGCACCGCCGGCGCCCTCGCCTCCGGCATCGGACCGGCCTCGGCCGCCTCCGGGGCCGCGACCGCCGCCGGAGGCGCGCGGCGCCCCGCCCGCACCGGTGACCTCGTCGTCGAGGGCGGCACGCTGCTCGACCCCGGGACCGGTGACGTCGTCGAGGACGCCGTCGTCGTGATCCGGGACGGTGTGATCCGGGCCGCCGGGCGGCGCGGCCGGGTCGACGTGCCGGAGGGCACCCCGCGCCTGGACGCGCACGGCCGCTGGGTGCTGCCCGGGCTCGTCGACGCCCACATCCACATCAACACCATGTCCGAGGCCGCGGACGCGCTGCGCCAGGGCGCCACCAGCGCGCGCAGCGGTTCGACGAACTTCTACCAGGACATCGCCGTGCGCGAGCTCGCCCGGCAGGCACCGGAGCTGGCCCCGCGGCTCACGGCCGCCGGCGTCTTCGTCACCCCCGACCTCGGCGACACCGTCCTCGGCGACCCGGACCTCGTTCCGCTCGCGCGGCTCAAGGGCGGCGTGCGGTCCGCCGAGGCGTTGCGCCGCGTCGTCGACGTGAACGTGGCGCGCGGCGCCGACGTCATCAAGACACGGGTCAACCCGCGCGCGGGGCTGGCCGAGCAGGACCCGCTGGAGCAGGTCTACTCGCACGAGCAGCTGTCCGAGATCGTCGCGGCGGCGAAGCGGCACGGCAAGGGCGTGCTCTGCCACAGCTACAGCGAGCAGGGCTGCCACGACGCGGTGACCGCGGGCATCCGCTCGCTGGAGCACGGCGCGTTCGTCGGCGAGCGCACGCTGGCCGAGATGCGCCGCCGCGGCACGTTCTTCACGCCGACCCTCGGCGCCATCGCGGGCATGATCGGCTCCGACGACCCGGTTCTCGACGAGCGCGGGCGCACCTACCTGCCGCTGCTCAAGAAGGCCGCGCTCGCCGCGCACCGGATGGGCGTCCGGCTCGCGGCGGGCACCGACTCCTCCGGGGGTGTCGTCGACCCGATCGGCGGCGAGGTCGAGCTGATGCACTCCGCCGGGCTCAGCGCGCTGGACGCCCTGCGCACCGCCACCACGGGCGCGGCCGAACTCCTGGGCCTCACCGGCACCGTGGGCCGGCCCGTGCGGGGCTTCGCGGGCGACCTCGTGCTCGTCTCCGGCGACCCGCTGGCCGATCTGTCGGTGCTGCGGGCCCCGACCCGTGTGGTGCACGCGGGCATCGCGCTCTGAGCCGGCCGGTCCCGCCGCGCCGCGCGCGTCCCGGGCGGCCCTGCGTGGACCTGCGTGCCCTGCGCGGCGCGCGAGTGCCGCACGTCGCGTGAGCCCGCTCAGCCCGCTCAGCCCGCTCGGGCCACTGAGCCCTTGAACGTCACCGTCCCAGCCCCGTCCGCCACAGACCCTCCGCGTCCTTGACCCCCTGAGGAGATCCGTATGACTCCCCCGCAGCTGTCCCGCCGCGGTGTCCTCACCTCCGGTGCCGCCTCGCTCGGGGCGGCGCTCGCCCCCGCCGGAGCGGCCCGGGCCGCGCAGACCGACGCGCACCGGCCGCCGCGCCAGGCCGTCGTGTTCCGCAACATCCGACCCTTCGGCGCCGCCGAGGCCGTCGACCTGACCGTCGTCGACGGCGTCGTCGCGGACGGGCCCGCGCCCAAGGGCGCCAAGGTGGTCTACGGGGACGGCCGCATCGCCCTGCCCTCCCTGGTCGACGCCCACATCCACCCGGACAAGACCAGCTGGGGCGGCTCCTGGGTGACCCGCAGGCCGGCGAACAGCATCGCCGAGTTCTGCGAGCAGGACGTCGAGCTGTTCCGTGCCCAGAAGCGCCCGGTCGGCGAGCGGGCCCACGGGCTCATGGCGCACGCCGTGACCCGCGGCACCCGCGCGATGCGGGCGCACGCCGACGTGGCCCCCGCCTTCGGGCTGGCCGGCGTCGAGGGCATCGCCGAGGCGCGCGAGCGGCTCGCGGACGCGCTGGACGTCCAGATCGTGGCGTTCCCGCAGCACGGCGTCGTGCGCACCCCGGGCACCGCGAAGCTGCTCGAGGACGCGGCGCGCGCGGGCCTGGTCGACATGATCGGCGGCATCGACCCGATCAGCTTCGACAACGCCCTGGACGAGCAGCTCGACCTGGTCTTCGACCTCGCCGACCGCTACGGCGTCGGGGTCGACATCCACCTGCACGACCGGGACGAGAAGGGCACGAAGGTGCTGCGCGGCATCATCGAGCGCACCAGGGCGCTGTCCCTGCGCGGCAAGGTGACGGTCAGCCATGTCTTCTGTCTGCCGTACCTGTCCGAGGGCGAGCTCGACACGATGGCCGCCGACCTGGCGGAGCAGGACATCGCGCTGACGACGGTCGCACCGAGCCCGTCCCTGGTGCTGCCGGTCGCCGCGCTGCAGCGGCACGGGGTGCGGGTCGGGCTCGGCTCGGACGGGGTGCGGGACTCCTGGAGCCCCTTCGGCGACGCCGACATGCTGCACCGGGCGCACATCCTGGGCTGGATCAACGACGTCCGGCTCGACGAGGAACTCACCGCCTGCTACACGGTCGGGGCGAACGGCTCGGCCGACGTGATGGGCCTGCCCCACGTCGACTTCACGCCCGGGTCGCCCGCCGACTTCGTGCTCGTACGCGGTGAGTGTGTGCCGCAGATCGTGGTCGACATGCCGCAGCGCGACCTGGTCGTGCACGGCGGCCGGGTGGTGGCCCGCTCCGGCGAACTCGTCTGAGCACGCCGCACGGCCGGGCCCCCGGCCCGGCCGTGCGGCTCCCGTCCTCAGTCGCCGGACGCGCCCGCCGAGGGGCGCATCCGGAAGTCGTACTCCACAGGCACGGGCTCGCCGGGCGCCACCCGGGACCAGAGCTCGTGGATGACCTCGGCGCCCTCGCGGAGGTCGGCCACCTCGAAGCCCGCCGCGAACACGGCCCGCGCCGCGGCGGCGTCGCCCTCGGCCAGCAGCAGTTCCGCCTCCAGCAGGCGGAACCGGCCCCGCGCGCGTGTCACCGGGTGCAGCCGGGTCCACACGCTCCGGGCGGCCCCGGTCCGCCCGGCCAGGAGCAGCGCCGCGATCGCCTCGCGCCCGAGCGACGCGGAGGCGGCGACCCAGGTCTCGCCGTCGTCCCGGCGCTCGGCGCACAGATCGTCGAAGGCCTCGGCGTACCGGTCGGCGGCCCGCTCGGCGTGTCCGTCCGCCGCGTCGGCCACCGCGAGGCACCGCAGGAACGGCCAGGAGGACGGGGCGAGTTCGAGCCCGCGCTCCCAGCTGCGCACGGCCTGCGCACAGTCGCCGGCATGCCACTGCGCGACACCGAGGTGGTACTCGGACAGCGGGCGGGCCGGTGCCGTCTCCAGCATGTCCCGCCACTCCGGGGCGACGAGCGAGGGGCCGGGCGGTCCGACCCGGCGCGGCTCGGGGAGCACGCCGGTCTCGAGCAGCTCGCGCCACGGTTCCTGGGCCGGCTCCAGCGTCGACTCCTCGAAGGGCGTGCCGGGCAGTTTCCAGCCGGTGCGCAGCAGTTCGAGCGCGCCCCAGCCGGACCCGTGCGCGAGCCGCGTGCCGGGCTCGCTGTCCGCGCAGGACAGCCAGGCCGCGTAGGCGGCGTCCACGTCGGCCCGGGGCAGCGCTGCGTCGAGCCGGCGCTCGGTCTCGGTGACGGCGGCGTCCCAGTCGTCGGTGTCGTGCACCGCCGCCGGGTCGGCCGTCAGCGGGCCGTACGCCT
>NZ_WWIA01000573.1 GCF_009870065.1 Streptomyces sp. SID5785
CCGGTGCCCGGGCCGGGCGGCACGGGCGGGAGCGGGCTGCCAGGTGCGCAGGCGCAGACTGTTCGCCACGACGAGGACCGAGCTGAGCGACATGGCCGCGGCGGCGAGCATCGGGTTGAGCAGCCCCACCATGGCCAGGGGCACGGTGACGACGTTGTAGCCGAAGGCCCAGACGAGGTTGACGCGGATCGTCCGCAAGGCCGCGCGGGACAGCCGCACCGCGTCGGCCAGGGCGTCGATCTCGCCGCGGACCAGCGTGACGTCGGCGGCGCCGATCGCCGCGTCGGTGCCCGTACCCATGGCGATCCCCAGGTCGGCCGAGGCGAGGGCGGCCGCGTCGTTGATGCCGTCGCCGACGACGGCGACCCGGTGCCCTGCGGATCTGAGCGCCGTCACCAGGGCCGCCTTGCCCTCGGGCGAACAGGCCGCGTGCACGGTCTCGATGCTCAGTTCGGCGGCGACCGCGCGGGCCGGCGCCTCCCGGTCGCCGGTGGCCAGGACCGGGTGCACGCCCAGCCGGCGCAGCCGGTCGACGGCCCGGTAGCTGCCCGGGCTGATCACGTCTCCGACCGCGAAGAGCGCCACGACCCTGCCGTCGACGCGCACCCGCACCGCCGTGTGCGCGGATTCCTCGGCGGCCCGCAACGCACCCGCGAGCGCGTCCGGCACGTCCTCCGAGACGGCACCCACCTCGACCAGCCGATCCTCCACCCACCCGCTCACTCCCGTGCCCGGCAGCGCGGTGAATCCCCGGACGGGCGGCAGCACGTGGTCCTTCAGCGTGCGCACGGCGTGCACGGCGATCGCCCGCCCCAGGGGATGCTCGGACGCGTCCTCCACGGCCCCCGCCAGCCGCAGCACCTCGCCCTCGGCCATGCCGTCGGCGCATACATGGACCCGCGCGACACTCATCCGCCCCGACGTGAGGGTGCCGGTCTTGTCGAGGACCACGGTGTCGACATGCTGCAATCCCTCGAGGGCCTGGGGTCCTGTCACCAGTACGCCCAGTTGCGCCCCTCGCCCGGTCGCGGCCATCAGTGCCGTCGGCGTGGCCAGGCCCAAGGCGCAGGGGCAGGCCACCACCAGTACCGCGACACACGCGGTGACGGCGGCCTGGGCCTCCGCGCCCGCGCCGAGCCAGAAGCCGAGCGTGGTCACGGCGAGCGCCAGTACGACCGGGACGAACACCCCGGCCACCGCGTCCGCCAGCCGCTGGGCACGGGCCTTGCCCGCCTGAGCCTCCGTCACCATGCGGGTGATCCGCGCGAGTTGCGTCCGGGCGCCGACGGCGGTGGCCCGTACGAGCAGCAGGCCGCCCGCGTTGACCGCGCCTCCCACCACGGTGTCCCCGGGGCCCGCCTCGACCGGCTCGCTCTCGCCCGTGACCAGCGCCTGGTCGACCGCCGAGTTCCCTTCCGCGACGACCCCGTCGGTGGCGACCCGCTCCCCCGGGCGGACGAGGAAGACATCGCCGACGGCCAACTCCTCGATGGGGACGAGCCGTTCGTGCCGGCCCCGCCTGACCGCCACGTCCTTCACCGCGAGCCTCGCCAGGGACGTGAGGGCGGCACCGGTCCCCCGGCGCGCCCGGGCCTCCAGGTACCTGCCGGCGAGCACGAACAGCGGGACTCCGACCGCCGCCTCCAGGTACAGGTGGGCCGCCCCGTCGGCGGGAGACGGAACCAGCGTGAACGGCATCCGCATCCCCGGCAGGCCCGCTCCGCCGAGGAACAGCGCGTACACCGACCAGGTGAACGACGCCATCACCCCGAGCGACACGAGCGTGTCCATGGTCGCCGCCCCGTGCCGCGCCCCGCGCAGCGCCCGTGCATGGAAGGGCCAGGCGCCCCAGAGCGCGACCGGCGCAGCGAGCAGGTAGCAGAGCCACTGCCAGTTGCGGAACTGCAGGCCGGGGACCATCGACAGGACGAGCACCGGTACGGCGAGGAGCGCGACCAGGAGCAGCCTCTCCTGCTCGGCGCGGTCCGCGTCCGACTCCTCGTCGCCCTCCCCGTCACGTGCGACGGCACGTCCCGCGTCGGCCGGCAGCCGGGCCGTGTATCCCGCCCGCTCGACTGCGGTGGTGAGCTCCTGCGGGGTGACGGACGCGGGGTGACTGACCCGGGCGGTGCCGGTCGCGAGGTTCACACGCGCCACGACTCCTTCGAGTCGGGCCAGCTTCTTCTCGACCCGCCGGACACAGGCGGCACACGTCATGCCGCCGACCGCGATGTCCGTGACGAGCGGGGCGGGTGCCGGTGCGGTGGCCATCAGCCGCCGCTTCCGTGGTCCATGTCCATGCCGCCCGCGCCGCCGGGACGCGGGCCCCCGTCCGTCCCGTCACCGGTGCTGGTCCCGCGCATCCCCGGAGCGACCGGCCCGACCAGGTGCCCGACGGCGTAGGAGGCTGCGAACATCGCGAGGAGCAGCGCCACGAACCCGATGACCACAGGGGCGGGGAGCCACCGGGGCGCGGGGCGGCCACCGGAGAGCTCGGAGAGGGGTGGCGCGGAGGCCTGCCCGCCGCGATGGTGCTGAGTCACTGCGTCTCCCGTCTGTGCCGGCCACCGCGCTTCCTGCGCCCGGTGCCGTCGAGGGGCTTGGATGCGCGCGGATGTGTGCCGGTAGTCGGACGAGCCGGCCGACGCGTTCCCGGCCCGCCTTGTGATTCAGCTCACATGCATGGGTGCATGCCGTCAGAACCCCCCGCCCCGACGCGTCGACTCCCGCCGCTGCAAGGACGTGCGCAGCACCACGCTGCGCGCGGGGATCCGCGACCCCGCGATCCGTTCCTGCAACAGGGCGGCTGCGGTCCGTCCGAGGTCGTACGCCGGCAGGTCCACCGCGCTGAGTGAAGGGCGCAGCAGCGACGCCCACGGCACGTCACCGAAGGAGAGGACGCCGGTCGACGGGGGTTCGAGGCCCGCGTCGCGCAGGGCCTGCAACGCACCCACCGTCATCAGGTTGTTCGCGACGAACACCGCGTCGGGCGGGTCCGGCAGGGCAAGGAGTGCGGCCATCGCCGCACGGCCGCCCTCCACCCGGAAGTCCCCGTGCTGCACGTACCCGGCCGGGGGCGCGGGCTCGCCCGTCTCGCGGCGGTGGTCGGCCATCACCGAGCGGTATCCCGCGAGCCGCTCCTCCGACGTCGAGGCGCCCTCGGGCCCCGCGATGCAGGCCACCCTGCGGTATCCCGCCGCGAGCAGGTGGGCCGTCGCCTCCTCGCCACCGTGCTGGTTGTCGACCATCACCGCGTCCACGTCCGCGCCGCGCGGCAGGCGGTCCACGGCGACCACCGGCATGCCGCGGTCCCGTACGAGCGAGAGGTCCGTGCGGTTGCGGGACGCGGCCGCGATGATCACGCCCGCCATCTGCTCGGCCGCCGCTATCGACAGGTAGCGCGTCTCCTTGGCCACGTCCTCGTCCGAATTGCACAGCACGACGGAGAGGTTGGTCTCCTGGGCCGTGTCCTCGACGCCGCGGGCGAGCGCCGTGAAGAACGGGTTCTCGATGTCGGGGATGATCAGGCCGATGACGCTGGCCTGCTGTTTACGCAGGGAGCGCGCGACCCGGTTGGGCGCGTAGCCCAGTTCGGCGGCGGTGCGGCGGACCCGCTCGGCGCGCTCGGCGGTCACCCGCTCCCCGTTGAACACCCGGGACACCGTGGCGGGGGAGACACCCGCCGCGCGGGCCACGTCCTGAATCGTCGTCACGGGCCCGCCTCAACTCCTCCACCGGTGCCGGACGTTGCTTCCCGCACCCTTGACACGTCCTGACCAGAACCCTACGTTCGCGTGAAATGGATTTCAAGGAGTCCTCGACAGAGGACCGCCATCGGCTGGATCCATCTCCCGACAACCCCGGTAAATAACGGCACTTTCTCACGCTCGGCCATCTGAAATCGATTTCAGGAGTACACGTGACGATGCCCGGATTCGACGCCCTGTCCCTCCGCACCGAGGGGGTGAGCAGGTCGATCAGCGCGGAGAACTTCACCGGCGCCAAGGGCGCCGGCGGACGGGCCACCGAGGGCACCGGGGCCCGCGCCGCGAGCCGGCTCGGCCGCGGCTGGAAGATCTCGCCGAGCATCGACATCGCACCGGGGGCCACCGCGGAACTCGCCGACATCGAGGGCCCGGGCACACTGCGGCACGTGTGGTGCACCACGGCCCCGCACGCCGCCTGGCGCGCGTCCCTGCTGCGCATCCACTGGGAGGACGAGGAGGAGCCCGCGGTCGAGGTGCCGCTCGGCGACTTCTTCTGCCACGGCTGGAACCGCTTCGCCCAGGTCTCCTCCGCGATGGTCGCCGCCAACCCCAACGGCGGCTTCAACTGCTACTGGCCGATGCCCTTCCGCCGCCGCGCCCGCATCACCCTGGAGAACCTCTCGGCGGAGCAGATCACCCTCTACTACCAGGTGGACCACGAACTCGGCCCGGTCGCCGAGGAGTCCAGCTACCTGCACGCGCACTGGCGGCGCTCGAACCCCGTCTCCGCGGGCAGCGACCACACGCTCCTGGACGGCGTCCGGGGAGCGGGCCACTACGTCGGCACCTACCTGGCCTGGGGTGTGAACAGCCCCGGCTGGTGGGGCGAGGGCGAGCTGAAGTTCTTCCTCGACGGGGACACGGAGTTCCCCACGATCTGCGGCACCGGCACCGAGGACTACTTCGGCGGCGCCTGGAACTTCGACGTGCCGGGCACCGGCTACACCGCCTACACCACCCCGTACCTGGGCCTCCCCCAGATCATCGGCCCCGACGGGCTGTACGCCAGTCAGCAGCGTTTCGGGATGTACCGGTGGCACGTCCCCGACCCCGTCCGGTTCGCCACGGACCTGCGGGTCACCGTGCAGTCGCTCGGCATCGGTCCGGGACAGGGCAACGGCCTCCCCCACCGCTACCGGCCCACGCACGACGACATCGCCTCCACCGCCTTCTTCTACCTCGACGCACCGCGCACCGAGGGCAGGCCTCCGACTCCCGGACTGCTCGACCTCGAAGTCGACTGACGTCCGACCGACCACACCCCCAACCGAACCCGTACCGACAAGGAGGACCGGCATGTCCCCGTACGGATCCCGGCGCCGCTTCCTCGGCGGGGCAGCGGGCCTCGCGGCCACCGCCGCCGCGACCCCGCTGCTCACCGGCTGCGGCGGGCCGGCGCAGGCCGACGGCCGCCGGCTCACGTTCTGGCACTTCTACGACTCGCACTCGTCCGACCCGGCCATGCGCGGCCAGGCCAAGTGGTTCGACAGCCTGATCAAGGACTGGAACGACACCCACGACGTGCAGGTCGAGCCCTTCTTCGTCCCGGGCATCAGCTACCAGGGCTCGAAGATGGTCACCGCCTTCGCCTCAGGCGCGGGCCCCGACATCTTCCTGCTCAGCCCCGGCGACTTCCTGCGCTACCAGAACGGCGGCATCCTCGCCGACCTCACCCCGCACCTGGACGAGGGAGTGGTGGCCGACTACGGCGCGGCGCTCACCAGCCGGACGGTCGACGGCAAGGTCTACGCCCTGCCGATGGAGGTCGAACCGCTGGCCATCTTCTACAACGTCCCCAACTGGGAGAAGGCGGGCCTGTCCGAGGGCGACATCCCGGCCGACTGGGACCAGCTCCTGGACGTCGGAGACAAGCTGCGCGCCAAGGGCGGCGGCGCGGGCCTCGTCCTCGAGACCGACCCCGGCTACTACCAGAACTTCACCTGGTACTGCTGGATGTGGCAGGGCGGCGGCGAGGTCGTAGACAGGAACGGCGACGTCGCGTTCGACTCGAAGGCCACCCGCCAGGCGCTCGGCCTGTGGCAGGACGCGATCCGCCACGGCATCTCGCCGCGCACCAAACCGGCGGCCGGCGACCAGTTGAGCGCGTTCAAGGCGAACCAGGCCGGCATGTGGCAGAGCGGCATCTGGATGGTCTCGACCTTCAAGGTGGCCGCACCCGACCACGAGTACGGCGTCTTCCGGCTCCCCACGCCACCCGGCGGCCGGTACACCACCTCGCTCGGCGGCTGGTCCTTCTGCGCCAGCACGCAGAGCGCCCGCCCCGACGCGGCGGCCGAGTTCTGCGGCTGGGCGCTCGGCCGCATGAACGAGCAGTCCATCGGCCGCACCGTCTCGTGGTGCACCGACGTCAAGTCCGACGTGTCGCCCCGCAGGTCCGCGCTCGAGAAGGCGACGGAGAAGGGCGGCTACGACTCCTGGGCCATGAAGAAGTTCAAGGACGAGATCTTCCCCGGCGGCCGGGCCGAGCCGCGCTACCCCCCGGTCGTCTACAAGGCCATCTCCGACGCCGTCCAGGCCACCATGCTCGGCGGCAAGGGC
>NZ_WWIA01000574.1 GCF_009870065.1 Streptomyces sp. SID5785
TGACGTCAGCGCCTCCGCGTACCGCTTCGCCTCGTCGTAGACGCTGCGCGGGCCCACCGGGTTCACATGCCCCCAGTACTCCTCCGGCTGCGGGTGTACCTCCGGGTCGCCGTACGCCTCGCTCGTCGACGCGAGCAGGAAGCGGGCGCCGTGGCGCAGCGCACACCGCAGCGCGTTCTCCGTGCCGCGGCTGCCCACCGCCAGCGTCTCCAGCGGCAGTCGGTGGTAGTCGGGCGGGGACGCGGGGCTCGCCAGGTGCGCGACCGCGTGCACCGGCCCGGGCACCTCGAACGGCTCGGTCACGTCACGGGACAGGAGCCGGAAGCGGGGCGCGGACAGCAGGTGCGCCACGTTCGCGGGGAGGCCCGTGCAGAAGTTGTCCAGGCACCAGACGCTGTCGCCGCGGGCGAGGAGGGCCTCGCACAGGTGCGAGCCGAGGAATCCGCCGCCGCCCGTGACCACGACCCTCATGACGCACCGCCCGCCGCCGGACCGCCGAGCGCGTGGAACGCCCAGCCGGCCGCGCCCCACACCCGTCCGTCCAGGCAGTTGCGGGCGTCGAGCACGGTCGGGGTGCGGACCAGGGGCACCAGCGCGGCGGGGGACAGGGCGCGGTACTCGGGCCACTGCGTCAGGTGCAGCACCAGGTCCGCGTCCTCGCAGGCCTTGGGCACGTCCAGGGCGTACGTGAGATCGGGGTACGCGGCACGGGCGTTGTCCAGCGCCTGCGGATCGTGCACCCGCACGGCGCCGCCCTCCGCGGCGACGGCCGCCGCGACGGCCAGCGCGGGCGAGTCGCGCACGTCGTCGCTGCCCGGCTTGAACGCGGCTCCCAGCACACCGACGCGGCGACCGGCGAACCCTCCGCCGAGCAGGGCGCGGGCCCGGTCCACCGTCCGCCGCCGCTGGCGGGTGTTGATCCGGTCCACCTCGTGCAGGAACGCGACGGCGGGGCCGGCGCCCAGCTCCTCGGCGCGGGCGGCGAACGCACGGATGTCCTTGGGGAAGCAGCTCCCGCCGAAGCCGAGCCCGGGGTCGAGGAACCGCGGTCCGATCCGCGTGTCCGCGCCCATCGCCCGTGCCAGCAGGGTGACATCGGCGCCGGCCGCGTCGCACACCTCGGCCATCGCGTTGACGAACGAGATCTTCGTGGCGAGGAAGGCGTTGGAGGCGACCTTCACCAGCTCCGCGGTGGCCGGGTCCGTCGTGAACACGGGCACCCCGCGCCGCAGCAGCGGCCCGTACGCCGCGCGCAGGAGCGTCTCCGCCCGCGGCGACGACACCCCGAGGACCAGCCGTTCGGGACGCATCGTGTCGTGCACCGCCGCGCCCTCGCGCAGGAACTCGGGGTTCCAGGCGACCTCGGTGCCCGGCGCCAGGTCCGTGAGCCGGCGCCGGATCCGCGCGGCGGTGCCGACCGGCACCGTCGACTTGCCGACGACCAGGGCGCCCGGCCGCAGCCGCGGACCGAGCCCTTCGACGACGGCGTCCACGAACCGCAGGTCCGCGCCGTCCCCGTCGGGCCGCTGCGGCGTCCCCACACACACGAAGTGCAGGTCCGCGAAGCGGGCCGCCTCGGTGAGCGACGTGGTGAACCGCAGCCGGCCCGCGGCCGTGCCGCGCGCCAGCAGCGCATCGAGTCCCTTCTCGTGCAGCGGGGCCCGGCCCGCGGCGAGGGCCGCGACCCGCTCGGCGTCGATGTCGACGCCGAGCACGTCGTGGCCGATGCCGGCCATGCACGCCGCGTGCACCGTGCCGACGTATCCCGTGCCGATGACCGTCATCCGCATGGTCCCGCTCCTTCGCACTGCTCGATGCCCGGCCGGCGGGGTGTGCCCCGCAGACCGTCGGGGTTGAGCTGCTGGAAACGCCAGGCGTCCCGGCACATGTCGGCCAGTCCCCGGGTGGGGTGCCAGCCCCAGGCGCGGCTCACCGCGCCCGCGTCCGCCACGAGTTCGGCGACGTCGCCCGCGCGGCGCCCGGCGATCTCGTACGCGATGTCCTGACCGCTCGCCCGTGCGAACGCGGCCCGCACCTCCAGCACCGAACTGCCGTGTCCTCGGCCGAGGTTGAACACCCGCAGGCCCGGCGCGTCGGCCAGCCGGTCGAGCGCGATCCGGTGGGCCTCGACGGTGTCCACGACGTGCAGGTAGTCCCGCACCGCGGTGCCGTCGGGAGTCGGCCAGTCGGCGCCGAACACGCGCAGCCGCGGGCGCCGTCCGGCGGCGACCCGGGCGAGGCAGGGGAAGAGGTTGCCGGGGGTGCCGTGCGGGTCCTCCCCGAGCAGGCCGCTGGGGTGCGCGCCCGCCGGGTTGAAGTAGCGCAGGCACAGCACCGTCCAGCGCGGGTCGGCCCGGCACACGTCGGCGAGCACGGTCTCGCACACCGACTTGGAGCGTGCGTACGGGTTCGTCGGCCGGTGCGGGGCCGACTCGTCGAGCGGGCCCCCGCCCGCGTCGCCGTACACCGAGCAGGAGGAGGAGAACACCAGGCTGCGCACGCCGTGTTCGGCCATGACGTGCAGCAGGGCGGTGGTCCCGCCGACGTTGGCGTCGTAGTAGGTGACGGGCATGCGGGTCGACTCGCCGACGGACTTGTGCGCGGCGAAGTGCAGGACGGCGTCGACGGAATGGCGGTCGAAGACGGCCGACAGGGCGCGCCGGTCCCTGATGTCCAGTTCGTAGACGGCGCCGGTGAACCGGCCCGCGATCCGTTCGACCCGGGAGAACACCTGCGGGCCGCTGTTGGAGTAGTCGTCGACGACGATCACCTCGTAGCCGTGGTCGAGGAGTTCGACACAGGCGTGGCTGCCGATGAAGCCGGCGCCGCCGGTGACGAGCACGGTCGAGGGGGAGCGGTGACGGTCGGACACGGTGCTCACCAGCCCAGAACGGCGGCCGCGTAGGCCGGGTACAGGACGGCGGCCGTCGCGACGGCCAGCACCGCCGGGACCGCCGCCAGGAGGGGGAGGCGCGCGGTGTGCAGCGCCGCCCGGAACGGCACCGAGGCCGCCCGGGAGGTCTCGCGCACGTGCAGCAGCGGGACGGCGAGCGCGACCAGCGCGTACGCCGCGCCCGCGACCAGGCACAGGAAGACGTAGCCGACGGCCGGGCCGGTCAGCTCTCCGTACACGGCGACGGCGGGAAGTACGGTGCCGATGACGGCGAACGGCACGGTCAGCCGGGTGGGCAGCGGCCGCGGGCCGGCCGCGTGCTTGGGCGTCACCTTGAACGTGACCTGCCGGGGCCGCGCCTTCTGGCGGACCGCGCCGCACAGGCCGGCGATGACGAACGGCCAGCGGGCCAGTGCGAACAGCCACACCTCCCAGCTGAGCAGCGGTGCCCCGGGCGGCCGCAGCAGTCCGCGCCGCCGCAGCAGCCACAGGGTGAGCATCAGCCACAGCGGCATCAGCCAGAAGTGCAGCAGGAACTGGAAGTAGTCGACGTTCATCCACGGCAGCCCCGTGATCACGGCGACCGGCGGCAGCACGAGTCCGGCCACGATCATCAGGCCGAGCAGCGGATAGTAGGCCAGTGCGTACGCGAACCGCAGGCGCAGCGTCGTGGAGAACCGGGCCAGATGGCGTGGCAGCAGCCCGAGCAGCATCGTGGTGAGGCTGCGCGACCACTGGTACTCCTGCGTCACCATGTCGGGGAAGGTCAGCGGCCCGTCGCCGTGTGCCTCGGCATCGATGGCGAACGCGCCCTGCCAGCCCGCCGAGTTGAGCAGGTACGTCGTCGAGAAGTCCTCGGCGAGTTCGGGTCCCAGGCCGCCGATGTCGCGCAGCGCACGGGTGCGCACCGCGTAGTGCGAGCCGATGCACATGGGGGCCAGTCCGTCGCTGTGGCCGAGCTGGACGGCCCCGTGCCACACGGCCTCGCGGTGCAACCGGCCGCGCGCCGACCAGGACAGGGCGCTGTTGGCGTCGCAGACGCTGGGCGCGGCGACGTATCCGACGGCCGGGTCGGCGAACGGGCGGACCATCTCGGCGAGATAGCCGGGGGCCGGCACGTGGTCGCAGTCGAGCTGCGCGACGACCGCGTACTCGGCGTAGCCCCAGTGGTCGTAGAAGTAGGCGAGGTTGCCCTCCTTGCAGCGCGTGCGGCGCGGCCACGTCGGGCGGTGGTAGGCGGGCAGGCCCTGGCGCGAGGACAGTCGCACCCGGTGGCGGTGGCACCAGCCGGCGATGTCGCGGGTCGGCGCCTCGTCGCACAGCCACACGTCGAAGGGGTGCGGGAAGTCCTGCGCGAGCATCGCCTCCAGGGTGCGGCGGGCCGCGGGCCACGGCTCGGACGGCGCCCGGGTGACCGCGAACGCGACCGGCAGGGCGGGGACCGCGAGCGCCGGATCGACCCGGCGCAGCCGCAGGGCCGTCGCGAAGAAGTAGGCCGGCAGGCAGGTCAGGTAGAGCAGCAGCGCACTGTTGACGAGCAGTCCCGGCCAGCTCGCGCGGTGCTCGGGCCGCAGCCACCACGCCCAGAACCAGACCAGGCTGACCGACCAGCCCGCGGCGACGGCGAGGAGAGCGGCCCGGTCGCGGCGGGGGAGCGCGGGCACGAACGTCGCCGGCCGCACGGCACGCACCCGGCAGGGCCGGCCGAAGGCCGGGCCGTCGGAGGCGACCCGCACCACGTTGCCGTCCGAGATGCGGGCCAGGTGGTCCGCCACCTCGCGCAGGTCCCCCGGGCGGGGAACCACCGGAACCGGCTCGCGGTACGTCATGGCCGTACGCTCCTGCGCTGTACACCGACGGCGTATGTTTACGTCGTATATGTACGACTTTGCGCCTAGGGTGGAGCTGCGTCAAGACGAGTCGGCACAGGCCCGGGTGACAGGAGCAGACGATGCCGCGGAGCACCGCACGCACCCCGGACGGCGCCGGGGACCCGCCCGCCCGCCGCGCCTCGGACGGCGGGAAGTACGGCCGGCTGAACCGGGAGCGGGTTCTCGCCAGCGCCCTCGAGATCGTCGACCGGGACGGACTGCAGGCACTGAGCATGCGCGGCCTCGGAGCCGAGCTCGGCGTCGAGGCCATGGCCCTGTACCGGTACGCCGACGGCAAGGACGCCCTGCTCGACGGGCTCGTCGAGGCCTTCGTCGGTGAGCTGGAGGCGGTCCTC
>NZ_WWIA01000575.1 GCF_009870065.1 Streptomyces sp. SID5785
GGACGGTGAATCCGGCGCGCCGCCAGGCCGCGATGAGGGCGGTGTCGGCCTCGTCGACGACGGTGTGCAGGGGCGTCGGCAGGTCGGCGAGCAGCGCCGCGACGAGCCGGTCGAAGTCGCTGTCGTGCCAGGCGTCGATGCTGACGAACAGGCGTCCGTCGGCCCGGCGCTGGGCGTGCCCGCGGCCGACGACCAGGTCGTCCTCCAGGGCGTGCCACTGGTGGTCCGCGACGCGCGTGACGGTGACGGCGCGCTCGCCCGTGCCGGGCGGGAAAGGCTGTGTGTTCATCGGGGTCTCCTCAGGAGTGCCTCGGTCTCGGGCGCTCCTGGCGACACCGCTTGTCAGCCGCCGGACCGTGACGGATCGAGGGAGCACCCACGGGTGAATGTGTTCACGGGGGCTCACCTCCCTGCGTCGCTGTCACGGTCCGGCACGACGGTACCCACAGGGTCCCGCCCGGCTCAAACGCTTTTCCGGGTCAGCTCGTGGTGCGTTCCGGATCGGCGGCGGAGGCCGTGGCGTCGACCCGTTCGCCCTCGGGGACGAACGGGATCTCGCCGCCGAGGACCTTCGTCATGCGGACCTTGTCGAAGACGCCCTCCCACTTGGACACGACGAAGACGGCGACGCAGTTGCCCAGGAGGTTGGTGGCGACGCGCATCGAGTCCATGATGCGGTCGACGCCGAGGAGCAGGGCGACCGCTCCGGCCGGGATGACCCCGAGGGCGGCCGCGGTCGCGGACAGCGCGAGGAAGGCCGAGCCGGGCACGCCGGCCATGCCCTTGCTGGTGAGCATCAGGACGAGGACCACGGTGATCTGCTGACCGAGCGTCAGGTCGACGCCGACGGCCTGAGCGATGAACAGGGTGCCGACGGAGAGGTAGATGGAGGCGCCGTCGAGGTTGAAGGAGTAGCCGGTGGGCAGGACGAGGCCGACCGCGTCCTCGCGGCAGCCGGCCTGGCGCAGCTTCTGCATCATGCGCGGCATGACGGCCTCGCTGGACGCGGTGCCGAGGGCGAGCAGCATCTCCTCGCGGGTGTAGCGGACGAACTTCCACAGGCTGACGCCGGTGAGCGCCTTGAGGGCGAGACCGAGCAGGAGCAGGAAGAGCAGGGCGACGCCGTAGCAGACGGCGATGAGCTTGCCGTAGGTGGCCATGGAGCCGATGCCGTACTCGCCGACGAGGTGCGCGGTCGCGCCGAACACGGCGATCGGGGCGAGCTTCATGATGAAGCCGACGATGGCGAAGACCACGTCCTGGGCCTGCTCGATGGCGGGGAGGATCGCGGGGACGCGGGTGGAGCCCAGGTGGAGCAGTGCGGCGCCCACCAGGCAGGCGAGGACGAGCACTTGGAGCAGGGAGTTCTCGGCGAAGGCGCCGATGGCGCTGTCGGGCAGTGAGTGCAGGATGAACTCGCTGGTGGAGGGGAGCGATCCACCGCCCGTCTTGTCGTCGACGGCGGAGGCGTCGAGGGTGGACGGGTCGACGTTCATGCCGGCGCCGGGGTGCACGACGTTGCCGGCGATCAGGCCGACGACCAGGGCGACGGTGGTGGCCGCCTCGAACCAGAGGAGCGCCTTGAGGCCGATGCGGCCGAAGGCCTTCAGGTCACCCGCCTTGGTGATGCCCGCGACGACCACGCAGAAGACGAGGGGCGAGATCATCGCCTTGATCAGACGGACGAAGCCGTCGCCGAGGGGCTGGACAGCGGTGCCGGCGTGCGGCCACAGACGCCCGACCAGGACGCCGACCACGAGGGCACAGGCGACTTGGGCGAACAGTGACTTCCGCAGGAAACGCGCGATACGTCGGGCCGGGGACGGACCGGTGTGCGACATGTGCGACTCTCCACAGTTGCAGAAACTTCCAGATTGCGGAATCCGAATTCCGCACGGGCGCCACTATGTCGGTGCAGTCACCACGCAGGGAAGGGGTCGTCGACGCGGCCGCGTGAACTTTGGTTCATGCTCCAGTCATTGGATCATTCGACCCCTCCCCGGTTGTGCGGCGAACGCTCACAATCCGCCGCCAACCTTCACCCGCGTCCGGCCCGCAATACCCGCAACGTGCTGCGCATCCGGCCCGTGATCCGCTCGACTGGGAACCTCGGAATCCGCCACGGCCGGGTCCGGCGCGGACCGCCTGACGAAGAGGTGATGGCCCCATGACCGACGCCCCCGCCGAGGGCGGCTCCACCGACGACCGCGACCGGCGCGCGCCGATGGCACGCCGCACGTTCATCGGATACGTACTGGCCGGAGCCACGCTCGCCGTCGCGGCGGACCTGCGCCTCGGGACGCCCGCCCACGCCGCCGTGCCCACCGCGCCCCAGATCCCCGAACTGTTCGACCTGGAGGACCTGCAGACGCTCGCCGCGCTGCCCACCTCCTCGCTCGTGAAGATCGTGCTCGACGAGGACGGCACCGCCTCCTTCGAACTGCCGCGCGCCGAGGTCGGGCAGGGCATCACGACCTCGACCGCGATGATCATCGCCGAGGAGCTCGACCTGCCGCTCGAGAAGGTGCGCGTGACCCTGGCGCCCGCGCGCCCGGAGCTGCTCCTCAACCAGCTGACCGGCGGGTCGAACACCACGGTGTCCACCTTCACTCCGGTGCGGGTCGCCGCCGCGGTGGCCCGCAAGGCCCTGCTGGAGGCCGCCGCACTCGAACTCGGCACCGCAGTGGAGCTGTTGACCGCGAAGGCCGGTGTCATCACCGCGGCCGACGGCGCGTCGCGGACCTACGGCTCACTCGCCGCCAAGGCCGCGGGCCGCACGGTCAGGGCGGTGCGGGCCGAGCTCAAGCAGGCATCGGAGTACACCGTGATCGGCAGCCCCCGGGGCCGCGCCGACGCGCGCGCCGCGGTCACTGGGCAGAAGCAGTTCACGATGGACCTGCAGATACCGGACGCGCTGCCGACCATGGTCTGCCGCCCGCCGGGGCTCAACGGCGCGCCGAAGGAGGTCCGCAACGCGCCGGCGGTGCTGGCGATGCCCGGGGTCACGGACGTCGCGACGGTCGGCACCGGTGTCGCCGTGCGCGCCGCGACGTTCGGGCAGTGCATCGACGCGGTCCGCGCCCTCGACGTGGACTGGGCGCCGGGATCGGTGGAGGGCGAGTCCGACGAGACGATCCTCGCCCGGGTGCGCAGGGCCGAACTGCCGCTGGCCGTACCGAAGGTCCCGCTGCTCGCGAAGACGGTGGAGGCGGACTTCACCTTCATGTTCCGCAGCAGTGCGGCGCTCGAGCCGAACTGCGCGATCGCCGACGTCCGCGCCGACCGCGCCACGGTGTGGGCGGGCCTGAAGTCGCCCGTCGTCGCGCAGGGCGACATCGCCCGGGCGGTCGGGCTGCCGCCGAGCGCGGTGACCGTCCACGTCGTCACCGGCGGCGGCTCCTTCGGCCACAAGCTCTTCGGTGACGCGGCGATCGAGGCCGCGACCGTCTCGCAGGCCATGGGCAAGCCGGTCAAGCTGATGTGGCACCGCGCCGACGAACCCCGGCAGGGCCGGGTGCACCCGATGGCGACCTCCCGGATCCGGGCCACTCACCTCGCCGGTCAGGTCCTGACCTTCGAACAGCGGCACACGAGCGTCGTGACCGACTTCAGCCACGGGCTCGGCGAGATGATCACGGCGACGGCGGACCGGCTGCCGACCGGACTCGGCGGACTCACGTTCTCGGAGACCATCTTCACCCTGACCCAGGAACTCCCGTACCACTTCGGTCTCGTCACCCAGCTGCTCAGCGAGACCGACGCGCGCTTCAACACCGGGAGCATGCGCAACATCTACTCACCCGACGTGGCCTGCGCCAACGAGCTCGTCGTGGACCAGCTCGCCCGGGCCATGGGCCAGGATCCGCTCCGCTTCCGCCTCGCCTTCCTGCGCAACGACCGGGTGAAGGCGGCGCTCGAGAAGGTCGCCGAAGCCGGCCGGTGGGGCAGGCAGATGCCTGAGGGTACGGCCCAGGGCATCGCGGTCCACAGCGAGTACAAGGGGGCGACCGCCGTCCTCGTCGAGATCGACTGCCGCCCCGGGACCGTCGGCCGCACGGTCCCCGACGCCGTCACCGGCCCGCGCGTGACCAAGGCGGTCATCGCCGTCGACGCCGGTCTGGTGATCAACCCGAAGGGCCTCGAGGCGCAGATGCTCGGCGGTGTCAGCGACGGCATCGCCCTGGCCCTGACCAGCAGTCTGCACCTGCGCGACGGGCACTTCCTGGAGGCCAGCTGGGACAACTACTTCTACACCCGGCAGTGGAACACCCCGCCCGAGTTCGCGTGCATCGTCATGCCCTCCGATTCCCCGCAGCCGGGCGGCGCCGGAGAGGCGGGCGTGGCCGCCTCGGTGGCCGCGGTCGCGTGCGCCTACGCCCGCGCCACCGGCACCGTCCCCACCCGCTTCCCGGTCAACCACGACGCCCTCTCCTTCGACGTCAAACCCTTCGTCCCGCCCGTGCCCGCGTCACCGACCGACGGTCTGCACCACACCTACTGAGGAGCGTCCGCACATGAGCACGCACACCTTCGTCCTCAACGGCGAACAGGTCACCGTCGACGTCGACGACGACGTCCGGCTGCTGTGGGTCCTGCGCGACGTCCTCGGTGTCACCGGGCCGAAGTACGGCTGCGGCATCAACGTCTGCAAGGCCTGTACGTCCCACGTCAACGGCAAGGCCTTCAACCCGTGCTCGGTACGGGTCGGGGACGTGCGCCCCGACGACGAGATCACCACGATCGAGGGCCTCCCGGACACGGTCGGCGCCGATCTGCACCCCATGCAGGAGGCCTGGCTGGCGCACGACGTCGCCCAGTGCGGGTACTGCCAGCCCGGGCAGATCATGGCCGCGGTCGCCAAGGTGAGACAGGCGAGGGCGCAGGGCCGCGAGATCGCGGACGCGGACCTCGACGAGATCCGCAACATCTGCCGCTGCGGCACGTACCACCGGATCAGGGAGGCGATCAAGGAGGGCGCCGCACACATGTGAGCCGTGCCGCCGCCCGGCACTCCCGGGATGCGGACCGGCGCCGGGCAATCGCCTTGCGCCGCGCCCGCCCGCGCCGTCATGCTCGACCGCGTGAACACGGCCCGCACCACCCCGCACACCCGGCTCAGCGTCCCCGTCGAGGTACGGGACCTGCGTCCGCAGGATCTGCCCGCATGCTCCTGGTCGGGCTCGCCGACCCATGTGCGCCACGTGGCCGACGAGTTGGACCGGGCCGCCGCGGGCGAGGTGGACTATCTGGCCGTCTGTACCCCGGCCGGTGTCCCGGTGGCGATCGGCGGCGTCGACTACGCGCCCCGCCCGGACGCCGGCACGCTCTGGCAGCTGGCGGTGCTCCCCGCCCTCCAGTCCTGCGGCCTCGGCACCCTGCTGATCGGTGCGGCCGAGGACCGGATCGCCGCCCGGGGACTGCACCGCGCGGTCCTCGCCGTGGAGGACGACAACCCTCGGGCCCGCGCCCTGTACGAGCGGCTCGGCTACCGGGCGTTCGGCCGCGAGCTGGACACGTGGGACGAGGAGGGTCCGGACGGCGAGATCAGGCGTCACGAGGCGATGTGCACGCTCCTGGGCAAGGATCTCTGACCGGGCGGTACTCCAGCAGCACGCACGCCTCGCCGCCCCCGTCCCCGCTCTCGGCGCCGGGCCGGTCCGGGGCACGGCGAAAGCCCGCCTTCTCCCAGGCGCGCACCGCCCGCTCGTTCGTCACGGCCGGGTCGACCGTCACCCGCTCCCATCCGAGGGTGCCGCACACGTGCCGCACGAGGGCCCGGGCCGCGTCCGGCCCGAGCCCGCGGCCGCGCGCACCGGCGACCAGCACCAGGTCGAGTCCCCCGTCCGCCGGGCCCGCGCACCAGTACTGCGCGTACCCCACGGGTTCGTCATCGGCGACGACCAGGAGCGACTCGGCCTGCGGCCGGCGCCGGCCCACGTACTTC
>NZ_WWIA01000576.1 GCF_009870065.1 Streptomyces sp. SID5785
TGCCCCCGCGGCGTCCAGTTCCCGGCCGTCCGCGGTGACCGCCACCGCGTAGCCCCCGGTGCGCTGGGCGAGCTGGCGCAGCACCGCCCGGACGGGACCGGGCCGGGCCGCCGCCGAGGCGAGCGCCTGCTGCGCCTCGGTGACCCGGCGCAGCTCGGCGTGGCGGGCCTGCGCCATCAGCTCCCACACGGCGCGCGCGATCCCGCTGAACGGGACGGCGGGCGGCACCTCGACCAGCGGCAGCCCGTGCGCGTCGCAGGCGGCGACCAGTGCGGGCGGCACCGTGTCGTGCACCGGCGCCACGCCGAAGCCCAGGGCGACGGCCCCGCCCGCGACGACCCGTGCGGCGTACGCGTCGAAGCCGGTGTCCGCGTCGAAGGCGGTCTCGCCCGCCTGGACGCCCGCGGTCAGCAGCAGCTCGCCGCCGAGCAGGTAGGGCCGCGGGTCGGGCAGCTCGGAGGTGTGCGCGCCGTGCACGAGGACCCCGGCGGGGTCGGGCCCGGCGATCTGGCGCAGCCCGAGGTCGGTGCGGGCGAGCAGCGCGGCGAGGGGGACGCCCGAGGTGGGCGGTGCGGGCACCGGCACAGTGGATGAATCCTCCGGTGAAGAGGGATGGAGTGGAGGAAACGTACACTTCAGTGTCGCTGGACGGCCACCTACATTCGTCTCGACATGACCGGTGGGCGCGGGTACGGGCGGATGTCCCCGTCGCCGAACGGCTGCCCCCGCCGCACCGCGCGGGCGCCGCCGAGCCGGACCACCCAGCACGACACGCCACCGAGGTGTGCAAAGGAGGTCGTCCATGGCCGTCGACTACATCGTGATCGTCGCCTACCTGGCCGGCATGCTGGCCATGGGCTGGTGGGGCATGCGCCGCGCCAAGTCCAAGAGCGACTTCCTCGTCGCGGGCCGCAGGCTCGGCCCCGCGATGTACTCCGGCACCATGGCGGCGATCGTGCTCGGCGGCGCCTCCACGATCGGCGGCGTCGGCCTCGGCTACCAGTACGGCCTGTCCGGGGCCTGGATGGTCTTCACCATCGGCCTGGGCATCCTCGCCCTGTCGCTGTTCTTCTCGGCGCGCATCGCCCGGCTGAAGGTCTACACCGTCTCCGAGATGCTCGACCTGCGCTACGGCGGTCGCGCCGGACTCATCTCCGGCGTCGTCATGTGGGCGTACACGCTGATGCTCGCGGTGACCTCGACGATCGCGTACGCCACGATCTTCGACGTCCTCTTCGACGTGCCCCGCACGCTCGCCATCGTCATCGGCGGCACCATCGTCGTCGCGTACTCGACGCTCGGCGGCATGTGGTCGATCACCATCACCGACATGGTGCAGTTCGTCGTGAAGACCATCGGCGTCCTGATCATCCTGCTGCCGGTCGCCGTGGTGAAGGCGGGCGGCTTCAGCGAGATGAAGGAAGCGCTGCCCACCTCGTACTTCGACCCGCTGGGCATCGGCGGTGAGACGATCTTCACGTACGTGCTCATCTACACGTTCGGCATGCTCATCGGCCAGGACATCTGGCAGCGCGTCTTCACCGCCCGCACCGACAAGGTCGCCCGCTGGGGCGGCACCGTCTCCGGCGTCTACTGCCTGCTCTACGCGATCGGCGGCGCCGTCATCGGCACCGCGGCCAAGGTCATGTACCCGACCGGGCTCGGCACCGCCGACGAGGCGTTCGCCCGGATCGTCAAGGACGAGCTGCCCGTCGGCGTCCGCGGCCTGGTCCTGGCCGCCGCGCTCGCCGCCGTCATGTCGACCTCCTCCGGCGCCCTGATCGCCTGCGCCACCGTCGCCAACAACGACATCTGGAAGCGGCTGCGCGGCATCCCGGCCGACAGCGGCGACGGCCACGACGAGGTCCGGGGCAACCGCCTGTTCATCCTCGTCATGGGCGCCGCCACGATCGTCACCGCGATCGCGCTGAACAACGTCGTCGAGGCGCTCACCGTCGCCTACAACCTGCTCGTCGGCGGCCTGCTCGTGCCGATCCTCGGCGGCCTGCTGTGGCGCCGCGGCACCGCCGCGGGCGCCCTCGCCTCCATCGTCGTCGGCGGCGTCGCCGTCATCGGCCTGATGTGGCACTACGGCATCCTCGCCAACGAGCCGGTCTACTACGGCCTGTCCGCCTCCCTGCTCACCTACCTGATCGTCTCCCTGGCCACGAAGGCCACCGACGCCGCCGTCCTCGCCCACTGGCGCGAGCGGCTCGCCGGGCGCGGCGGCGAGACCCAGGAGCCCGCGGCCACGGCCGCCGCCCAGTAACCCCGACCAGCTCCACCAGCGTTCGAAAGAAGGCATGCGCGCCATGAACAGCAACGAGACGCCCCGTGTCCCCGACGGCCCCACCGGTGCCGTCGGCCCGGTCGACTCCTCCCGGATCCCGCGCTACGCGGGCCCGGCCACGTTCGCCCGCCTGCCCCGCCTCGACGAGGTCGCCTCCGCCGACGTCGCCGTCGTCGGCGTGCCCTTCGACACCGGCGTCTCCTACCGGCCCGGCGCCCGCTTCGGCGGCAACGCCATCCGCGAGGCCTCCCGCCTGCTGCGCCCCTACAACCCGGCGCAGGACGCGTCCCCCTTCGCGCTCGCCCAGGTCGCCGACGCCGGTGACATCGCGGCCAACCCGTTCAACATCAACGAGGCCGTCGACACCATCGAGGCCGCCGCCGACGACCTGCTCGGCTCCGGCGCCCGCATGATGACCCTCGGCGGCGACCACACCATCGCGCTGCCGCTGCTGCGCTCGGTCGCCAAGAAGCACGGCCCCGTCGCGCTGCTCCACTTCGACGCGCACCTCGACACGTGGGACACCTACTTCGGCGCCGAGTACACGCACGGCACGCCGTTCCGCCGGGCCGTCGAGGAGGGCATCCTCGACACCTCCGCCCTCTCCCACGTCGGCACGCGCGGCCCGCTCTACGGCAAGCAGGACCTGACCGACGACGAGAAGCTCGGCTTCGGCATCGTCACCTCGGCGGACGTCTACCGCCGCGGCGCCGACGAGGTCGCCGACCAGCTGCGCCAGCGCATCGGCGACCGGCCGCTGTACATCTCCATCGACATCGACTGCCTCGACCCGGCCCACGCGCCCGGCACCGGCACCCCCGAGGCCGGCGGCATGACCTCCCGCGAGCTCCTGGAGATCCTGCGCGGCCTCGCCTCGTGCAACCTGGTGTCGGCGGACGTCGTCGAGGTGGCGCCCGCGTACGACCACGCCGAGATCACCGCGGTCGCCGCGTCGCACACCGCGTACGAGCTGACCACGATCATGTCCCGGCAGATCGCGTCCGCTCGCGGCGAGTGACACTGGTGACGACCGGGCCCTTCGCCGTAGGTGGTTCGGTCCGGTCGCGACTGCGGGTGCGTCGTGGCTGATCGCGCAGTTCCCCGCGCCCCTGAAGGCTTGCGGCTTCGCCGC
>NZ_WWIA01000577.1 GCF_009870065.1 Streptomyces sp. SID5785
CGGAGGACCGGCCGCGCGGCGGCGGGCCGACCCGGCCCGTCAAGCACCGCGGCCTCCTCGCCACGGCCGGGTTCATCACCGCCGTGGTCCTGGTGATCCTTTTCGGCATCGCCCTGTTCCCGTGACGTCGGAAGACCTGTCATGAACCTCAACGACCGCCTGGTCACCGTCACCCTGAGCGACTGCACCGAGCACGACGCCCGGTGTGTGCTGACGCAGCTCGGGGTGGCGGACGCCGACCGGGCCCCCGTGCACGCCGCACCGGCCCGGAGCGTCCGGCGCCCCACGGTGTGGACCTCCGAGATCGACGCCGATTCCGGTCCGACGGGCGCTCCCGGGGCCCGCTCCGGCTCCTTCACCGGCCCGCTGGACGGCGCGGTCGAGGTGACCGCGCAGGGATCGCCGCACCATGTGGCGATGCTGCGCACGACCCTGGCCCGCGCCTTCACCGTGGAGGACGAGGGATCGGTCTCCGGCGACCAGGAGTGCGACTGCCTGTTCCGGCTCACCGCCGTGTGAGCCTGCGCGCGCGACGGGCCGTCCGGCTCACCACCGCGCGCACTGCGGCGCACCGGCCTCCTCGCGGATCCGTGCGCAACTGCGGCTGATGAGCCGGGAGACGTGCATCTGCGAGATGCCCAGTTCGTCGGCGATGCTCGCCTGCGTCATGTCCTCGAAGAAGCGCAGGTAGAGGATGGTGCGTTCGCGTTCCGGCAGCTGCCGGATGCCTTCCTTGGCGGCTTCCCGGTCGGTGACGCGCTCGTATCCGGGGTCCGGGGTGCCGAGCCGGTCGGCGAGGCTGACGCCCTCGGAGCTGTCGTCGCCGTGCGCGGTCTCGGCCTCCAGGGACAGTCCGCGGTAGCTGTGCAGCGCCTCCGCCCCTTCGCGGACCTCCTCGCGGGTCATCCCGGTCTCCCGGGCGATGTCGCCGGTGCTGGGCTCGCGCTCGGGGTGGTCGGCGCGCTCCATGAGGTCGCGGCGCGCGAAGCGGACCCGGTTGCGCAGGTCCTGGACCCGGCGCGGCACCCGCTGCCCCCAGGTGTGGTCCCGGAAGTGGCGGCGCAGTTCGCCGGTGATCGTCGGCACGGCGAAGGGCTCGAAGGCTCCCTGGCCGGGGTCGTAGCGGTCGACGGCCTTGACGAGCCCGACCGCGGCCACCTGCTCGAGGTCGGCCATGCTCTCGCCCTTGTTCCGGAACCGTCCGGCGAGACGGTGGGCCATCGGCAGCCAGGCGGTGACGAGTTCCTCGCTGAGCGCGTCGTGCTCGCGTCCCGCCGTGCTCCGTGCCAGGCGGACGAAGGTCAGCTCGGTGTCGGGGGTGTCGTCGTGCACACGGTGGGTGGTCATGAGGAATCCTCCTCCTCCGCGCTTGCGGTGCGGTGCCGCGCGGGGTGCGCGCGGCCCGGCCGGATGCGTCCGGGGCGGGCACGCCGTCTCGCCTGCCCGCTCCCGGGCGGGACGAAACGGACTCTCACGCGGCGGGGTCGGCCGCCTCGCTGCGCACGCGGGCGCAGCTGTCCTTGATGAGGCGGGACACGTGCATCTGGGAGAGGCCGAGCAGACCGGCGATCCGTACCTGCGTCATGCCCTCGAAGAAGCGCAGGTAGAGGATGACGCGCTCGCGTTCGGGGAGGTGGCGCAGGCCGGCCCGGACCGCTTCGAGGTCGGTGACGAGGTCGAAGGACGGGTCGGGGACGCCGAGCGTGTCGGCGATCGTGCCGCCGTCCCGGTCGGCGTGGGCCAGCTCCGCGTCGAGGGAACGGGCCCGGTAGCTGTCGAGGGCGGAGAGGCCGTCGCGCACCTCCGCCTCGGTCAGGCCGGTGTGCGCGGCGAGTTCGGCCACGCCCGGCTCGCCGCCGCCCGGCCGCTCCATCAGGGCGCGGCGTGCGGTGCGCACGGTGGTGCGCAGTTCCTGGACGCGGCGCGGGACGTGCAGGTCCCACAGGTGGTCGCGGAAGTGCCGGCGCAGCTCGCCGGTGATCGTGGGCACGGCGTACGACTCGAACGCGCCGAGCCGCGGATCGTAGCGGCGGACGGCCTTGAGCAGGCCGAGCGCGGCGATCTGCTCCAGGTCCTCCGTGCTCTCGCCCTTGTCGCGGAAGCGGCGGGCGATGCGGTGGGCCATGGGCAGCCACGCGGTCACGATCTGTGCGCACAGCCGGTCACGCTCGGTGCCCGGGTCGAGCCGCACCATCCTGGCGAAGAGCGCGGCCGTGTCGGGGGCGTCGTGCTGGTGCCGCGCACGCGCCGGAGGTGCTGCGCGGCCGATGCTGTGGGCGTTGCCGGTGAGCATGCCGGACCACTCCTCAACGAGGTGTTGAAGATGCCTTCGCTCGGTGCCACCTTTGTGGTGGTTTCCTCCCATTGTCCACCCGTTCCGTCCCGCCCGGTGTGAGCGCGCCCCGACGCGACGACCGGCGAAGTCCGGCAAGGGGGACGAGGATGGAATCGGGGCGGGCACGCGATCCCTCTCGACCTCGGAAGCGGTACGACGATGAACAGCGACAGCCCTGCCACGGACACACCCCTGTCGAGCCGCGCGGTGTCCGGCGCACCGTGCTGGGCGAGCCTGACCACACGCGACCCGGTCGCGGTCCGGTCGTTCTACACGGCGGTCCTCGGGTGGGAGTGGCGCACCGGGAGACTGGGCGAGCGATACGGCTTCGCGCAGGTCGGCGGGGTGCCGGTGGCGGGCGTGGCGGCGGTACGGGCCATGGGCGACACCGCGTTCGCCTGGACGCCCTACTTCGCCACCGCGGACGCGGACGGGACGGTCGCCCGCAGTCACGAGCGCGGCGGGACGACGGCGATGGGCCCGCTCTCCTTCCCGCCCGGCCGGGCGGCGGTGCTCGCCGACCGCGACGGGGCCGTCTTCGGCGTCTGGGAGGGCGAGCTGATGGGCGACTGGACGGCGTGGCGGCGCGCCGCGCCCGCGTTCATGGAGCTGCACACCCGGGACGCCTTCGACGCGGTCATGTTCTACGCGGAGGTGCTCGGCTGGTCGTCGGAGTCGGGGAGCTGCTGCGAGGTCCACTACGAGGACGAGAGCGTCGTCCTGCGCAGCGGCGGCGAGGCCGTGGCCAGGATCCACTCCGGCGCCGTGGAGTCCGCGCGCGATCCGGCGATGCGGCCGCGCTGGCGGATCCGGTTCACCGTCGACGACGTGCGGGAGTGCACGCGGGCCGCCATGGCCGCCGGGGGCCGGGTCGTGGCTCTCGGCGCGGACGGTGCCGAGGCGACCCTGAGCGATCCGGACGGTGCCCGGTTCCTGGTGAGCAGCCGCCCGGCGGCCTGACCTCAGAGGGCGGGGGTGCGGGCGGGCCGGGAGAGCAGCAGCAGGCTGTGCGGGGCCAGCAGGAGCCGGCTGCCGGCCTTGTGCTCCGTCTCGTCGGCGACGCCGACCGGGTCCGTCGTGTCGATCCGGCTCGTCCAGCGCTCGCCGTAGCCCGCGCCCGGGACGGCGAAGGGCACCGCCTCCCGGTAGCTGTTGAGGAACAGCAGGAACGAGTCGTCGACGACGGGCCGCCCGTGGGCGTCGGGTTCGGCGATCGCGTCGCCGTTGAGGAAGACGCCGAGGGCGTGCGCGTCGGGGCGCCGCCAGTCCTCGTCCGTCATGGCGCGCGCGTCCGGCCGCAGCCACACCAGGTCGGGCAGCTCGTCGTGGCGGGCGCCGTCGGCGGTCCCTCCGCGGAAGAAGCGACGTCTTCGCAGCACGGGGTGGGCGGCGCGCAGCCGGATCACCCGCCGGGTGAATTCGGTCAACTGGCGCTGTTCCTCGGTCAGTTCCCAGTCGATCCAGGTGAGCCGGCTGTCCTGGCAGTAGGCGTTGTTGTTGCCCTGCTGGGTGCGGCCGAGCTCGTCGCCGTGGGCGAGCATGGGGATGCCCTGCGAGAGCATGAGTGTGGCCAGGAAGTTGCGCTGCTGGCGGGCCCGGAGCTCGAGGACGCTCTCGTCCTGCGTCGGCCCTTCGGCGCCGCAGTTCCAGGAGCGGTTGTCGTTCTCGCCGTCCAGACCGGCCTCGCCGTTGGCCTCGTTGCGCTTGGTGTCGTACGAGACGAGGTCGCGCAGGGTGAACCCGTCGTGCGCGGTGACGAAGTTGACGCTGGCGCGGGGGCGCCGGCGCTCGTGCTGGTAGAGGTCGGACGAGCCGGTCAGCCGGGAGGCGAACTCCGCGACCGTGCGGTCCGCTCCGCGCCAGAAGTCCCGCACGGTGTCGCGGTACTTGCCGTTCCACTCGGACCA
>NZ_WWIA01000060.1 GCF_009870065.1 Streptomyces sp. SID5785
TCGGCCGCCACGGTGGTGGGGACGGGGGAGGACGGCGTGTCGGTGGAGGCGCGGTCGAGGCGGTCCCGGGCGAGGTCGATCTCGTGCGCGAGCGAACGGAGTTGCTCGTCGAGGCCGGTCAGGTCCGTGTGCAGCGCGGCCAGCCGGGTGTCCACGAAGTCCGCGAGCTCCAGCCAGGAGGACACCGGGGTCCGGCGGTGCGGATCGTCGCGCTTGCGCGGCGGCGGCACGGGGCGCAGCGCCGCGATCTCCTCGACCCGGCGGGCCTGCCGGTCGCGCCGGGCCCGCACGGTCCGCTCCTCGTCCTCGAGGCGGTCCAGCTCCCTGCGCAGGTCCTGCGGGGCCTCGGGCGCGGGCGGTTCGGCCTCGACGACGACGCGGGCCTCGGTGACCCGGACGTCCGGGGCGTCCACGGCGCGGGCCCGCAGTGTCCCGGGCACCAGCGTGCGCGGCAGCCCGGAGATCCGGACCCGGCCGTCGGACGGGACCGGGCCGCCCGCCTGCCGCTCGCACACCGCACCCCGCGCGTACACCACCACCGACGTGAGCCGCGATTCCCACGACCGTGCCGCGTCCGTCATCGGCTCTCCTCCCGTGTGCCGCCGGCCCGACGCCGAGCGTCTCGAACCCTACGTCGTGCGCGGCGCGATGCCGTGAGGATCCTCGTAACGGCCCGGCACCACGGGCGCGCGGGCGGACGGTCGCGCGCCCGGAGTGGATCACGCCGACTCCTGCGCGCAGTCCCGACGCCGATCGCGCGCGCAGCATGCGCGAATTCGCCGCGTTCTGCGGGTGATCACGCCCAACTCCTGTGTCCTGGGCGTCGATCGAGCGCGCGCCGCGGCTCGCTCCCCGCGGCCCCGCTCAGGCGGCCGTGACCTTGGCGAAGAAGGCCTCCACGTTGGTCATCGTGCGCTCGATCTTCTCCTCCACGGTCAGCGACTCGTGCAGCCGCGAGCCCATCCCCGCGTCCTTCTTGCCCCGCACGTACAGGGAGCAGGCGAGGTCGCTGCAGATGTACGCGCCCACGGAGTCGCCCTGCTTGCCGGCCTTGCCCGCCTTCGGGGCGACCATCAGGGAGACGCCGCCCGTGTGGGTGGTGACGCACATCGAGCACATGCTGCGCCGGGTCTGCCAGGAGGACGCGCGCGAGCCGCGCAGCGCGACGGCGCGCAGCCCGTCGGCGAGGGGCGCCACGAGGTAGGTGCGGTCGGGCGCCTGGGGGTCGCGCCAGCCGAAGAAGTCCAGGTCGTCCCAGGGGGTGTCGGCCAGGTCGCGCGGCACGGACAGGCGCTTCGCCTCGCCCTTGGAGCAGTTCACGAACGAGGCGCGGATCTCTTGCTCTGTCAGTGGCTTCATGAAAGCGAGGCTAATTTGCCTAAAGGCTTTAGGCAAATGCATAATCGGTATCGGAACACTGGAGCCACCAAGGGAGCGGCATGGCGCGTGCGGGGCTCAATGCGGATCGGCTCGCGCTGGCGGGCGCCGAGCTCGCCGACGAGGTCGGCTTCGAGCAGGTGACCGTCTCGGCGCTGGCCCGCCGGTTCGACGTGAAGGTCGCGAGTCTGTACTCGCACGTGAAGAGCTCGCACGATCTGAAGGTGCGCATCTCCCTGCTCGCCCTGGGAGAGCTGGCCGACCGTGCCGCCGAGGCCCTGGCCGGGCGGGCCGGCAAGGACGCCCTCACCGCCCTGGCGAACGTCTACCGCGACTACGCCCGCGAGCACCCCGGCCGGTACGCCGCGGGCCAGCTGCGGCTCGACCCCGAGACCGCCCTCGCCAGCGCCGGCCCCCGGCACTCGCAGATGAGCCGTGCCGTGCTGCGCGGTTACGCGATCGAGGAGCCGGACCAGACCCACGCCGTGCGCCTGCTCGGCAGCGTGATCCACGGTTTCGTGCACCTGGAGCTGAGCGGCAGCTTCAGCCACTCGGACCCCGCCTCGCAGGAGTCCTGGACCCGCACGCTCGACGCCCTCGACGCCCTCCTGCGCAACTGGCCCGCGCCGGACCCCTCACAGACAGGCAGCCGTCCATGAACGCCCCGCTCCGCCCCGCCGACCTTTCCCCCGCCCTGCTGCGCGGTGCGCTCGACACCGAGCGCACCGAGCGCGGGGGGCTGCTCCCGCACCGGCTGCCCGCGTGGGCCCGCGCGCAGAACACGGACGGCCAGCTCGCCATGGCCGAGTCCCAGCCCTCCGGCGTCCGGGTCGCCTTCCGTACGGCCGCGACCGTCGTGGAGCTGGACACGCTGCCGACGAAGCGGGACTACGTCGGCGTGCCGGCCCGGCCGGACGGCCTCTACGACCTGGTCGTCGACGGCCGGCTGGCCGCGCAGGGCTCGGTGCCCGGCGGTGACGTCATCACGATCGACATGACCCGGGGCACGTTCGCGCACACGCCCGGCGAGCCGGGCACCGTCCGCTTCGACGGCCTCCCCGCCGGGGTCAAGGACCTCGAGATCTGGCTCCCGCACAACGAGACGACCGAGCTCGTCGCGCTGCGGGCCGACGCCCCGGTCGAGCCCGCGCCCGCCGCGCGGCGCCCGGTCTGGCTGCACCACGGCAGCTCCATCAGCCACGGCTCGGACGCGGCGAGCCCCACCGCGATCTGGCCCGCGCTCGCCGCGCGGACCGCGGGCGTCGAGCTGGTGAACCTGGGCTTCGGCGGCGGAGCGCTGCTCGACCCGTTCACCGCCCGCACGCTGCGCGACACCCCGGCCGACCTGGTCAGCGTGAAGATCGGCATCAATCTCGTCAATCTCGACCTGATGCGGCTGCGCGCCTTCGGACCCGCGGTCCACGGCTTCCTCGACACCGTCAGGGAAGGGCACCCGCAGACCCCGCTCCTGGTCGTCTCGCCGCTGCTGTGCCCCATCCACGAGGACACCCCGGGCCCGGGCGCCCCGGACTTCTCCTCGCTGGTCGACGGGCAGCTCCGGTTCACGGCGACGGGCGACCCCGAGGAGACCGCGTTCGGCAAGCTGACGCTGCGGGTCATCCGCGAGGAGCTGGCCCGCATCGTGGCGGCGCGCGCCCAGAGCGACCCGCACCTGTCCCTGCTGGACGGCCTGGAGCTGTACGGCGCCGACGACTACGCCGAGCTGCCGCTGCCCGACGAGCTGCACCCGGACGCGGCCGCCCACCGGCGCATCGGGGACCGCTTCGCCGCCCGGGTCTTCGGGCCGGGCGGTGCCTTCGCCCGCCGCTGAACGGGGGCGAATCGGGCGGGGCAGGGGGCGGCGGACCCCGGGTGAGCGGTCGGGTTAGCATATGAGCGCCGCCTAGCTCGAAAGATGTGCCAGTGACTGTCAATGACGACTCGTTCACCAATTGGAACACCCGCGAGGAAACCGCGGAGTCGATGATCCCGATCATCGGGAAGCTGCACCGCGAGCGGGACGTGAACGTCCTGCTGCACAGCCGCTCCTTGGTGAACAAGTCGGTGGTCAGCATCCTGAAGACCCACCGGTTCGCCCGGCAGATCGCGGGCGAGGAGCTCTCGGTCACCGAGACGATGCCGTTCCTCAAGGCCCTCGCCGCGCTCGACCTCGGGCCCTCGCAGATCGACATCGGCATGCTCGCCGCGACCCACCGGTCCGACGAGCGAGGCCTGAGCGTCGAGGAGTTCACCGCCGAGGCCGTCGCCGGTGCGACCGGTGCGAACAAGGCGGAGCGCAACTCCGGCCGGGACGTGGTCCTCTACGGCTTCGGCCGCATCGGCCGGCTCGTCGCGCGGCTGCTCATCGAGAAGGCCGGCTCCGGCAAGGGGCTGCGGCTGCGCGCCATCGTGGTGCGCGGCGGCGGCGAGCGGGCCGGCGAGGACATCGTCAAGCGCGCCTCGCTGCTGCGCCGCGACTCGATCCACGGCCCGTTCCAGGGCTCCATCACGGTCGACGAGGCGAACAGCACGATCGTCGCCAACGGCAACGCGATCAAGGTGATCTACGCGAACGACCCCTCCGAGGTCGACTACACCGCGTACGGCATCAAGGACGCGATCCTCATCGACAACACGGGCAAGTGGCGGGACCGCGAGGGCCTCTCCACCCACCTGCGCCCGGGCATCGACAAGGTCGTCCTGACCGCGCCCGGCAAGGGCGACGTGCCGAACATCGTGCACGGCGTCAACCACGACATGATCAAGCCCGACGAGCAGATCCTGTCCTGCGCCTCGTGCACGACGAACGCGATCGTGCCGCCGCTCAAGGCCATGGACGACGAGTTCGGCGTCCTGCGCGGCCACGTCGAGACCGTCCACTCGTTCACGAACGACCAGAACCTGCTGGACAACTACCACAAGGCCGACCGCCGCGGCCGCTCCGCGCCGCTCAACATGGTGATCACCGAGACCGGTGCCGCCTCGGCCGTCGCCAAGGCGCTGCCCGACCTGAAGGCGCCCATCACCGGCAGCTCGATCCGCGTTCCCGTCCCGGACGTCTCGATCGCCATCCTGAGCCTGCGCCTGGGCCGCGAGACCACCCGCGAGGAGGTCCTCGACCACCTGCGCGAGATCTCGCTGACCTCGCCGCTCAAGCGCCAGATCGACTTCACCGACTCGCCCGACGCGGTCTCCAGCGACTTCATCGGCTCGCGGCACGCCTCGATCGTCGACGCCGGCGCCACCAAGGTCGACGCCGACAACGCGATCCTCTACCTCTGGTACGACAACGAGTTCGGCTACTCGTGCCAGGTGATCCGGGTCGTCCAGCACGTCTCCGGCGTCGAGTACCCGACCTACCCGGCGCCCGTCCCGGCGCTCTGACGGGGCCGGTGCCCTTCCGTCCGGTCCTGCCGCACGGCCCCGGGGCCGCTTCCGCGACGGCGCGGAGGCGGCCTCGGCCCCGTACGCCCGGATGGCTTACGGTGTGGCGCGTGGACAGTCAGGGGAAGCGGACGGTTCGGCTCCACCTGGCCGGGGCCGCGGCACTGGCCGCCCTGTCGGGCGGTGCCGGTGCCTGGGCGTACGGGCGCTCCGGCGCGTCCGCATCGGACCTCGTGCGCGATCTGGCCGTCGGCTGGGCGTACGTCGTCGCGGGGCTCGTGGCCTGGCGGCGCCGGCCGGCCAACCACACCGGGCGGCTCATGGTCGCCGAGGGCATCACCTGGTTCTTCGGCAACCTCCAGGGCACCGCCGTCCCCGCCCTGTTCGCCTTCGGCGCGTGGTGGGAAGCGCTGAACATGGCGATCCTGCTGCACCTGATCCTGTCGTTCCCCGAGGGCCGCCTCACCACCGTCCTGACCCGCCGGCTGGTGCTGTTCACCTACGCCCTCGTCGCGGTCGGCGGCCTCTTGCGCGCCCTGATGTTCGACCCCGCGCAGCAGACCGGGGCCACCTACCTCGACTGCCGGGACTGCGGCCCGAACCTGCTGCACGTCCCGGCCTGGGACGGCGCGTTCGGCGCCTTCGACGCGGCCTACCACGCCGCGGGCTGGGTGGTCTCCGTGCTCGCCGCCGGGGCGATCGTGCTGCGCTGGCGGCACGCCTCCGCGGCCCGCAGGCGCGCCCTGCTGCCCGCGTGGATCGGCATCGGCATCGCGGTCGTCTTCCTGATGTGGGACATGCTGTTCTACGTCGTGCCGTGGTTCGGCGAGGTCGGCTCGCTCGCCGAGCAGGCCGTCTACCTCATGTCGGACCTGGCCCAGGTCGCCGTCCCGTTCGCCTTCCTCGGCGGTCTGCTGCGGCTGCACCTGCAGCGCGCGGAGGTCAGCGGGCTCGTCATCGACGTCGGCACGGACGCCGACCCGGCCCGGGTGCGCGAGGCCCTCGTCCGGGTCCTGGGGGACCCGACACTGCGGCTCGGTTTGTGGCGCGACGAGCGCGGCGGATACGTCGACGGATCGGGCCGCGAGGTGAACCCGGAGGGGCCCGGCCGCACCCCGGTCGGCGCCGCCGACGGCCGGCCGCTCGCGCTGCTGCACCACGACCCCGCCCTCGCCGAGGACCCCGAACTCCTGGAGTCGGTCGCCGCCGCGCTGCGCCTGGCCCTGGAGAACGTCTGGCTGCGCACCCGCGCCAAGGACGTCGCCACCCGCATCGTGCGGGCCGCCGACGCCGAGCGCGGCCGGCTGGAGCGGGACCTGCACGACGGCGCACAGGCCCGTCTGGTGTTCGCGCTGATGTCCCTGCGCCGGGTGCGCAAGGGGCTCGACGGGCATCCGGACGGCGCGCTGCGGGAGGCCGCCGACGAGGCCGAGGCGAGCCTGCGGCTGGCCATCGAGGAGCTGCGCGGCCTGGCCCAGGGGATCCATCCGGCGGTCCTCACCCGCGAGGGGCTCGCACCCGCGCTCAGCGCGCTGGCCCAGGAGGCGGCGCTGCCCGTCGTCGTCGCGGCCGAGGCCCGGCGCTACGACCCGGTCGTCGAGTCGACCGCGTACTTCACCGTGTGCGAGGCCCTGTCCAACGCGGCCAAGCACGCCCGTGCCCGTGCGGTCAGCGTCTCGGCGCGGCACCGCGACGGACGCCTCGTGGTCGAGGCCGTCGACGACGGGGTGGGCGGCGCCGACACCGCACGCGGCAGCGGGCTGCGCGGTCTCGCGGACCGGCTCGCCGCCGTCGGCGGCGTGCTGCACGTCCACAGCCCCGCCGGCGGCGGGACGAGGATCAGGGCGGAGCTGCCGTGCGCGTGATCGTGGCCGAGGACTCGGCGCTGCTGCGGCAGGGCATCGTCCGGCTGCTGACCGACGAGGGCATCGAGGTGGCCGCGGAGCTCGGCGAGCCGGGCCCGCTGCTCGCGCTCGCCGCCGAGCACGCGCCGGACGCCGTCCTGCTCGACATCCGGATGCCGCCGACGCACACCGACGAGGGGCTGGTCGCGGCGGCGGCGCTGCGCGCGGCGCACCCGGGCGTCGGCGTGCTGCTGCTGTCCCAGTACGTCGAGACCTCCGCCACCGTGCAGGCGCTGGCGGAGCGGCCCGAGGGCTTCGGTTACCTGCTCAAGGAGCGGGTCGCCGACATCGACGAACTGCGCGGCGCGCTGGAGCGGGTGGCGGCGGGGGAGACCGTGCTCGACCCGCTGGTGGTGGCCCGGCTCCTGCACGCCCCGGACCGTGCGGGACCGCTCGGCGAACTCACGGGGCGCGAGCGGGACGTCCTGGGGCTGATGGCGGAGGGCCGGTCCAACGAGGCGATCGCGCAGAAGCTGGTCATCGGCGGCAAGACGGTCGAGACGCACGTCAGGAACATCTTCACCAAGCTGCGCCTGGAGCCCGACCTGATGGAGCACCGCCGGGTCATGGCGGTGCTCACCTATCTGCGCGGCTGAGGCGGCCGCGCGCCGCCCAAGAGGTTCCGGCTGTCCGCTCCGGAGACGACGTCGTCCCCCGTGTTCCCCCGTGGTCCCCCGTACGTCGTCCGCGGAGCGGTGCCGGAACTCCAGGCTAGGAGCCGGGGTCGGGCGGAGCATCAGGGTCAGCCCTGAGATGCGGAGCGTCCGGTACCCCTTCCCAGTCGCCGCGGGCCGGAGTTATAGTCCAAAACTAGCAGTGCTAATTTTTTGGTGCTACCTCAGGAGCTGACCGTGCGCCCCGTCCACTTCGCCGCCGCGCGCCGCACCCCGATCGGGAAGCTGCGCGGGTCCCTCTCGGCCGTCCGGCCCGACGACCTCGCCGCGACCGTGCTCAGGGGCCTGCTCGGCGACGCGCCCGCCCTCGACACCGCCCGCGTCGACGACATCTACTGGGGCGCCGCGAACCAGGCGGGCGAGGACAACCGCAACGTCGCGCGCATGGCCGCCCTGCTCGCCGGGCTCCCCGAGTCCGTACCCGGCGCCACCGTCAACCGGCTGTGCGCGTCCGGCCTCGAGGCCGTCACCACCGCCGCCCGCACCATCGCCGCGGGCGAGGCCGACATCGTGCTGGCCGGCGGCTCCGAGTCCATGAGCCGCGCCCCCTTCGTCCTGCCCCGCCCCGACGACGCGCTGCCGCACACGATGCAGACGTACGACACCCGGCTCGGCTGGCGCCTGGTCAACCCGAGGATGAAGGACCTGCACGGCGTCCTCGCCATGGGGGAGACCGCGGAGGAGGTCGCCGACCGGTACGGCGTCTCCCGCGAGGCCCAGGACGCCTTCGCGCTCCGCAGCCACCGGCGCGCCGCCGCCGCCCGCGCGGACGGCCTCTTCGACGCCGAGATCCTGCCCGTCACCCGGCCCGACGGCGTGGTCGTCGACGCGGACGAGTGCATCCGGCCCGACACCTCGCTGGAGAAGCTCGGCGGCCTGAAGCCCGTGTTCCGCAAGGGCGGTTCGGTCACCGCGGGCAACGCCTCGCCGATGAACGACGGCGCCGCGGGCCTCCTCCTGGTCAGCGAGGAGGCCCTCGACGACCTCGGCCTCGAGTCCCTCGGCCGCTACGTCGCGGGCGCCTCCGCCGGGGTCCACCCCGACGTCATGGGCATCGGCCCGGTGCCCGCCACGCAGAAGGCCCTGGCCCGCGTCGGATGGGACATCGGCGACATCCGGGAGGCCGAGTTCAACGAGGCGTTCGCCGCCCAGGCCCTCGCCTGCGTCGACGGCCTCGGCATCGACCCCGCGCTCGTCAACCCGACCGGCGGGGCCATCGCGCTCGGCCACCCGCTCGGCTGCTCCGGCGCCCGGATCCTCACCACGCTCCTGCACCGGCTGCGCCGCACCGGCGCGGGGCGCGGACTCGCCACGATGTGCGTCGGCGTCGGCCAGGGCAGCGCCGTCCTCGTCGAGCGCGACTGACCTCCCGTACGACGCCGACGCGTCACCCCGACCGACCGACCGACCGACCCGACGTCGACGGCGGCGCGCACGGCCGCCCGCGCGGCACCCCCTCTGGTTCACCGCCGCACCAGGAACGGAGCAACCCCTCTCATGGCCACTCTCTCGCTCGCCGCGATCCTCGCCGACAACGCCCGCCGCAGGCCCGACAAACTCGCCCTCGTGCAGGGCGACGAGCGGCACACGTTCGGCGAGCTGTGGGACCAGGTGCGCGCCCGCGCCGCCGTCCTTGCGGCGGAGCACGGCGTCCGGCCCGGCGACCGGGTGGGCCTGATGGCGCCCAACACCGTCGACTTCCCCCGCGCCTACTACGCGATCCTCGCCGCCGGCGGCGTCGTCGTCCCCGTCCACCTGCTGCTGTCCGCCGACGAGGCCGCGCACGTGCTCCGCGACAGCGGCGTCGACGTGCTCCTGTGCCACCCCGCGCAGGCCGCCGTCGGCACCGCCGCCGCCCGGGCCGTCGGCGCGCGCGTCGTCACGCTCGGCACGGACGGCGAACTCGACCGGGCCGCCGCGGGCGCCACCCCGATCGACGTGTACGCGGCGCGCGGTCCCGAGGACCCGGCCGTCGTCTTCTACACGAGTGGCACCACCGGCGTGCCCAAGGGCGCCGTCCTCAGCCACCTCAACCTCGTCATGAACGCCACCGTGGACGCCTTCGACGCCCACGAGTACAGCCCCGACGACATCGTGCTCGGCGCGCTGCCCTTCTTCCACGCCTTCGGCCAGACCGCCTCGCTCAACGCCGTGTGGCGGGCGGGCAAGACCCTCGTCCTGCTGCCCCGCTTCGACGCGGCCCAGGCCATCGAGCTGATGGTCCGCGAGCACGTCACCGTCTTCCACGGCGTCCCCACGATGTACGTGCACCTGCTCACCGCCGCCCGGGGCGCCGCCGAGCTGCCCCAACTGCGGGTGGCGGTCTCCGGCGGCGCCTCGCTGCCGGTCGCCGTCCTGGAGGCCTTCGAGGAGACCTTCGGGGCCCGCATCCACGAGGGCTACGGACTGAGCGAGACCTCGCCCGTCGCCGCCGTCAACCAGCCCTGGTACGGCGTGCGCGCGGGCACCGTCGGCCACCCGATCTGGGGCGTCGACGTCGAGATCGCCCGCGCCGAGGCCGAGGACCGCATCGACCTGCTGCCCGCCGGTGAACTCGGCGAGATCGTCGTGCGCGGCCACAACGTCTTCTCCGGGTACCTGGGCCGCCCCGAGGCCACCGCGGAGGCCCTCGTCGACGGCTGGTTCCGCACCGGCGACCTCGGGACCAAGGACGCCGACGGCTTCCTCTCGATCGTCGACCGCAAGAAGGACGTCATCATCCGCGGCGGCTTCAACGTCTACCCGCGCGAGGTCGAGGAGGTGCTGATGCGTCACCCGGCCGTCGCCCAGGTCGCCGTCATCGGCCTGCCGGACCCCGTGCACGGCGAGGAGGTCTGCGCCGTCGTCGTGCCGCGGGAGGGGGAGAGCGCCGACGCCGGGACCATCGGCACGTGGGCCAGGGAGCACCTCGCCAAGCACAAGTACCCGCGCCGCGTCGAGATCGCCCGCGAACTGCCGCTGGGCCCGAGCATGAAGGTGCTCAAGCGCGCGCTGCGCGACACCTACCGCTCCGCCTGACCCGCGGGGCGTCCGGTCGGCGGGCACCGCTGCGCGGCGGAGATCGATGGGCCTACCATCGGCCTCCGCATGCACGAGACACTGGGAACCACCCCCTGGGGATTCGCCGCGCTGGCCGCCGCGGCGCTGCTGGTCGGCTTCTCCAAGACCGCCGTCAGCGGAGCCAACACGGTCAGCCTCGCGATCTTCGCCGCCGTCCTGCCCGCCCGCGCCTCCACCGGCGTCCTGCTGCCGATCCTCATCTTCGGCGACATCCTCGCGGTGCTCACCTACCGGCGGCACGCCCACTGGCCCACCCTGTGGCGCCTGTTCCCCGCCGTCGCGGCGGGCGTCGTGGCCGGCACCGCCTTCCTCGCCCTCGCCGGCGACGGCGCCGTACGCACCTCCATCGGCGCGATCCTGCTCCTGATGGCCGGTGTCACCGTCTGGCGGCGACGCCGGTCGCAGGCGCCCGAACCCGAGCGGGCGGCGACCCGCGCGGACCGCGCCAAGGCCGGCTCGTACGGCGTGCTCGGCGGATTCACCACGATGGTGGCCAACGCGGGCGGCCCCGTGATGTCGATGTACCTGCTCTCCGCGGGCTTCCGCAAGCTCGGCTTCCTGGGCACCTCCGCGTGGTTCTTCCTCATCGTGAACTCCGCGAAGGTGCCGTTCAGCGTCGGCCTCGGCCTCATCGACGGCCGGTCCCTGCTGCTCGACGCCGCGCTCGTCGCGTTCGTCGTCCCCGGCGCGCTCCTCGGCCGCGCCTGCGTCGACCGCATCGACCAGCGCCTGTTCGAGCAGCTCGTCATCGCCGCGACCGTCCTCGGCGGACTCCAGCTGCTGCTGCGCTGACGCTACGAAGGCGTCAGGACCCGGGCCGAACCGGGCCGGCTCGGCAGCCCCTGCGCCAGGTCCTCGGCGAGCAGCCGCTTCGCGATCGAGTCCACGGCGGCCCGCAGGTCCTTGCCCGGCGGCCGCCCCAGATCCTCCTCGACACGGGCGCTCAGCCAGGCGCCCCACGCCCGGTTGAACACCTCGGCCTCCCGGCGGCCCGCCTCCGTGTGCGAGAAGTACGAGCCGGTACGCGTCAGATAGCCCTCGTCGACCATCCGCTGGAACACCGGCACCAGCACCTCGGGCGGCAGCCGGCGCCGGGCCGCGATCATCCCGAGACTCGCGTGCCCCACCATGCGGGTGAAGAACTCGACCTGCATCACCGCCCAGGCCCCCGCCATGTCGAGCCGCGAGTCGGACCGGTCGAGGATCCCGCGCGCCGTCTGCAGATCGGTCTGCTTCACGATGGTGCCGACCGCGCGCTCCAGCAGGTGCGCCGGATCGCCCGTCGTCGGCTGCGCGAAGCCCTCGCCCATGTCCGACGAGCCCATGCGTGCGCTGTCGCGCAGCGTCACCTGCTTGAGGAACAGCGCCACCACGAACCCGAGCAGCGCCACCGGCACCGTCCACAGGAACACCGTGTGCAGCGAGTCCGCGTACGCCTCGACGATCGGCGCCCGCGCCGCGGCGGGCAGCGAGTGCAGCCCCTCCGGGCTCTGCGCGGCCCGGGCCAGAGTCGCGGGATCGACGCCGGTGCCCGCGCGGGCGGCCTCCGCGACCCCGTCGGTGAGGTTCGGCTTGAGGGTGTTCGCGTAGATCGTGCCGAACACGGCGGTGCCGAAGGAACTGCCGAGCGTACGGAAGAACGTCACGCCGGACGTGGAGGTGCCCAGGTCCGCGTAGTCCACGGTGTTCTGCACGGCGATCGTCAGGACCTGCATGCACAGACCGATCCCGAGGCCGAGCACCAGCATGTAGAGGGACTCCAGCCACGCGCTGGACGAGCGGCCCATCAGGGACAGCAGATACAGGCCGAGCGCCATCACCAGCGCCCCCACGATGGGGAAGACGCGGTACTTCCCGGTCTTGCTGACGACGTTGCCCGAGAAGATCGACGCGGCGAGCAGGCCGACCACCATCGGCAGCGTGCGCACCCCCGACACGGTCGCCGAGTCGCCGTCCACGTACTGCAGGTACGTCGGCAGGAACGTCATCGCGCCGAGCATCGCGAAGCCCACGATGAAGCTCAGCACCGAGCACACCGTGAACACGGGGTTGGAGAACAGCCGCATCGGCAGCATCGGCTCCGCCGCCCGCGTCTCCACCACGCAGAACAGCCCGAGCGCCACGAGCCCGCCCACGAACAGGCCGATGATGACGCCGGACCCCCACGCGTACTCGTTCCCGCCCCAGCTCGTCGCGAGGATCAGGGCGCTCGCGCCGACCGCGACCAGGGCGATACCCAGATAGTCGATCACCGGCCGCGCCGCCGACTTCACCACCGGGATCGTGCGGGCCGCGGCCAGCACGACGACGATCGCGATGGGCACGTTCACGTAGAACGCCCAGCGCCAGGAGAGGTGATCCGTGAACAGGCCGCCCAGGAGCGGACCGATCACGGTCGAGACACCGAAGACGGCCCCGATCGCGCCCTGGTACTTGCCGCGCTCGCGCAGCGGGATCACGTCCGCGATGAGGGCCATCGAGGTGACCATGAGACCGCCCGCGCCGATGCCCTGCATCGCCCGCCAGGCGATCAGCAACGGCATGTTCGTCGCGAGGCCGCACAGGAACGAGCCCGTGATGAACACGATCGCCGACACCTGGAAGACGATCTTGCGCCCGAACAGGTCGCCGAACTTGCCGACGAGCACCGTCGCCACCGTCTCGGCGAGCAGGTACGAGGTCACGACCCAGGACATGTGGGCCGCGCCGCCCAGGTCCGAGACGATCGTCGGCAGGGCCGTGCCGACGATCGTCTGGTCCAGGGCGGCCAGCAGCATGCCCAGCATGATCGTGACGAAGACGACGTTGCGGCGCCGCTTGTCGAGGACCGGGGGAGCCGGGGGCTCCGCCGTTTCTGCGGGTGGGGCGGTGTCGGTGGTCACGTTCGCAGGGTCACCCGGGTGGTGGGTCCGCGCACTCCGGAGGGGCCGGACCGGTGACCCCGGTCAGCCGGGGGGCATGGCGCGCCGGGTCCACCGGGGCGGACGTCTCGACCCGCCGGGCCAGCGCGCCGGCCCACCGGACGAGGCCCTCGACGTCGAGGCCGGCGGGCGCCTCACCGGACCAGCCCGCGAGCCCCGCCGCACCCCGGCGCAGCAGCCGCGCGCCCCCCGCCGCGTTGCCCCG
>NZ_WWIA01000578.1 GCF_009870065.1 Streptomyces sp. SID5785
TTGCGCACCGCGCTGCGGCACGCGATCGCCGACCGCGACGAGCAGGAGGCGCTCAGCCTCGTCCTCTCGCTCGCCTGGTTCTGGCAGATGCGGGACCTGCGCGCCGAGAGCCGCATCTGGACCAAGGAGGCCACGGAGCTCGGCCCCGACCCGTTCGCGGGGCCCACGCGCCCCGCGCCGCCGCTCCTGCAGCGCTGCACCGACGTCCCGCCGCCGATCGGGGGCGAACTCCTCGAGGAGGCCCGGCGCCAGGCCCACCTGTGCCGGTTCGCCTACATGGACATGGAGATGACCTGGTGGCAGTCGCCGGAGGGCCAGGACCGGCTGCGCGCCATCACCGGCACCTACCGCGCCGACCTGCCGCAGGCCTGCCGCACCCCCGGCAACATCTGGTACTTCGCCGTCGTCATGACCGGGGACATGGAGCGGCTGCACGAGCTCACCGACATCAGCGTCGCCACCTGCCGCGAGCTCGGCTACGACTGGGAACTCGCCCTCATCCTGCAACTGCGCGCCAACCTCCTGGCCAACCGCAGCTCCTGGGCCGCCACCGGGATCACCGACGCCGACGAGGCGATCGAGCTGTTCACCCGGCTCGGTGACGCGTGGGGCGTCGCCGAGGGGCTGTCGGCCCGCGGCGAGGCGCACGAGAAACTCGGCCGCTTCGCCGAGGCGGGCGCCGACTACCGGCGGGCCCGGGAGCTCGCCGAGGACATGGGCGCGCACTCCCAGTCGACGATCCTCCAGGTCCGGCTCGCGCAGGTGCTCATCGAGCAGGGCGACACCGAGGTGGGGGAGCGGATGCTGTGGGAGGCGCTCGAGGCGGGCCGGGGGACGGCGAACGAGGCGCGGCCGATCGCCCGGATGATCCTCGCGAGCCGGCTCGCCGGGAGCGACCGGACCGCCGAGGCGCGGGCCCAGCTCGACCTGCTCCGCGAGGAGTTCGAGGGGCACGAGGTCAGCTTCTTCCACAGCATGACGATCGGCATGGAGGCGATGATCGACGTCACCGAGCGGTGTGCGCAGAGCGCGCTCGCGAAGGCGGTCGAGGCCGCCGCGCTGGCCCGCGACCCGCTGGCCGCCGTGATCATGCCCCATCTGGCGGGCCTGCAGCTGATCACTGCGGCCCGCGCCCTCGTGCTGCGGGGCCGGGCCGGTGACGCCGCCGTGGCGGCGCGGCTGATCGGCGCGGCCGATGCGGCGCTGCCCGAGGGCCACATCCACAGCACCATGGAGCGCACGTGGTGGGGTGAGGCGAAGGCGGAGGCCCGTGCGGCGCTCGGCGACGCGGCGTACGAGCGGGAGTACGCCGAGGGCGGCGGCCTCTCCGTGGGGGAGGCCACCGCCCTGCTGTGACGACGCGTACCGGAAGACGTCCGAGGCGGGCACGGGAGTGCTCGGGACCGCTCGGGACTGCTCAGGACTGCTCAGGACTGCTTCGTGAACTTCCTGATGGCGATCGGTGCCATCACGGCGGTGAGTCCGGCCGTCCAGGCCAGCGTCACCCACAGGCCGTGCCCGACCGGGTGGTTGCCGCCGAGCATCAGGCCGCGGGCCGCGTCGGCGAGACCCGACATCGGGTTGTACTCGGTGAAGTTCTGCAGCCAGCCCGGCATCGAGCCGGTCGGCGCGAAGATCGACGAGCCGAACTGCAGGGGCATCATCACCAGGAAGCCCATCGCCTGGACCGACTGGGCGTTCTTCATGGTCACGCCGAGGACCAGGAAGATCCACATGACGGCGGAGCCGAAGAGCGCCGACAGGCCGACGGCGGCGAGCAGGCCGCCCCAGTGCCCGTTGATGTCGAAGCCGACCAGCAGCGCGACGATCATCAGGACGGTGGACGCGACGAGGAGCCGCAGCAGCTCGACGGAGACCTTCGCGATCAGGACGGAGGCCCGTCCGATGGGCAGGGACCGGAAGCGGTCCATGATGCCCTTGTGGAAGTCCTCGTTGAAGCCGGTGCCGACGCCCTGCGCGATGTTCATGCTCATCATCGCGACCATGCCGGGGATCACGTACTGCACGTAGGCGTCCTGGCCGCCGCCGAGGGCCTGGCCGATGGAGCCGCCGAAGACGTAGACGAACAGCAGCGTGAAGACGACCGGCATGAGCACCGCGTCGAACATCGACTCGGGGTCCTGCTTGATCCACAGCAGGTTGCGGCGGATCAGGGCGCCGGTGTGGCGCAGGTGGCCGCGCAGCCCGATCCGGGGATCGGCGTCGACCTTGATGGTGGGCGCCGCGGCGGGCGTCACGGTGGTGGCGCTCATACGGCGACCTCCTCGAGCTCGGGCCTGACGTCCTGCGGGGCGGACGCCTTCTGGCCGGTGATGGACAGGAAGACCTCGTCCAGGCTGGGCAGTTCGGTGACGATCGAGCCGATCGTGATGCCGCGGGCGGTGACCGCGCCGACGACGGCGGTGAGCTGCTCGTCGCTCAGGATCGGGACGAGGACGGTGCCGGAGTCGGCGTCGACGGTCGTGGTGGCCAGGCCGGTCAGGCCCAGGTCGTCCAGCGCGGCGGCCAGCGGACGCAGCTCCAGCGGGTCGGCCGGGCGGATCCGCAGGGTGCGGCCGCCGACCTTCGCCTTGAGCTCGTCGATGCCGCCGTTCGCGATGACCTTGCCGCGGTCGATGACGGTCAGCTCGGAGGCCAGCTGCTCGGCCTCCTCCATGTACTGGGTGGTGAGCAGGACGGTCACCCCGTCGCGCACCATGCTCTTGACCTCGTCCCACACCTCGTTGCGGGTGCGGGGGTCGAGACCGGTCGTCGGCTCGTCCAGGTACAGGACGTGCGGCCGGCCGATCATGGAGGCGGCCAGGTCGAGGCGGCGGCGCATGCCGCCGGAGTAGGTCTTGGCGGGCCGGGTGGCGGCCTCGGTCAGGGAGAACCGCTCCAGCAGCGCGTCGGCGCGGGCACGGGCCTCCTTGCGGGACAGGTCGAGCAGCCGGCCGATCATGTACAGGTTCTCGCGGCCGGAGATCTTCTCGTCGACCGAGGCGTACTGACCGGTCAGGCCGATCACGCGGCGCAGCTGCCGCGGCTGGTGCACGGCGTCGTAGCCGGCGACGACCGCGGTGCCGGAGTCCGGCACGATCAGGGTGGACAGGCAGCGCACGAGGGTGGTCTTGCCGGCTCCGTTCGGCCCGAGGACACCCATCACGGTGCCCTCGTGCACGTCCAGGTCGACACCGTCCAGGGCCTTGGTCTCGCCGTAGTGCTTGACCAGTCCCCGCACGGACACGGCGACGGCTCGGCCGCCTTCGGGGTTCTTGTCGATTCGCGTCATGTCCCCAACCTGACAGGCGCCACCGACAGACCACCGACATCCGACCGACAGCCGGCGAAGTACACCGACATCTCGCCGATACATCGCTTGCGGCCACCGGCGGGCGCCGCGTCGGGCGCCGCGCCCCGGCGGACAGCGCGCAGCCCGTCGACGGGGGAAGATCGACGGGCTGCGGTGGTGCCGCTGTGGCTCGGGGTGGTCACACGGCGCGGGGCGTCAGTGGACGGAGTGCTCCTCCTGAGGGAACGTTCCGCCGATCACGTCCTCCGCAAACGCCTTCGCCGCGCCGGACATGACCGACCGCAGGTCCGCGTACTGCTTCACGAAGCGCGGCATCCTGCCTCCGGTCAGACCGAGCGCGTCCGTCCAGACCAGGACCTGGGCGTCCGTCTCGGGGCCCGCGCCGATGCCGACGGTCGGGATGTGCAGCATCCGCGTGACCTCGGCCGCCAGCTCCGCGGGCACCAACTCCAGGACGACGGCGAACGCACCGGCGTCCTGCACGGCCTTCGCGTCGCGCAGCAGCTGCTGCGCCGCCTCCTCGCCGCGGCCCTGCACCCGGTACCCCTGGGTGTTCACCGACTGCGGGGTCAGGCCGATGTGCGCCATGACCGGGATGCCGGCCTCGACGAGCAGCTTGATCTGGGCGTGGCTGCGCTCGCCGCCCTCCAGCTTGACCGCGCCGACGCCCGCCTCCTTGACCAGCTGCATCGCGGAGCGCAGGGCCTGCGTCGGGCTCTCCTGGTACGAGCCGAAGGGCAGGTCGCCGACGATGAGCGCGCGCGAGGTGCCGCGCACGACCGCCGCGGAGAGCATGGTGAGCTGATCGAGGGTGACGGGGACCGTCGTCTCGTAGCCGAGGTGACAGTTGCCCGCGGAGTCGCCGACGAGCATCACGGGGATGCCCGCCTCGTCGAACACGGACGCCGTCATCGCGTCGTACGCGGTGAGCATGGGCCACTTCTCGCCGCGCTCCTTGGCGAGGGTGATGTCCCGTACGGTGATGCGCCGGGTGCCCTTGCCCCCGTACAGCGCCTTGGGATTGCTGCTGTCGGCGGAGGGCTGCGCCGGGGCAGCCTGAACGTGTTGCGTCATCGCAACGGCTCCTTCAATTCGTCTCGAGGCGCCCTCACGGCGTCCCCGGATCCCTTCCATGGTGGCACCGCGTGCAGCCCGAGCGCCAGAGCACGCGTCACCGGTAAAGCCTCGGTAAGGGATCGCCTCCCCCTTTCAATACGAGACGGTCCCGTATCGAAATAGGGCTAGGGTCGTACACATGACCACTCCAGCCGCCCCCGCGGCCTCGCGCATACCCGAGGCCGTGCACCGCCGTCGCTGGGCCATCCTCGGCGTGCTCATGCTGAGCCTGCTGATCGTCGTCCTCGACAACTCCATCCTGAACGTCGCGATCAAGACGATCTCGACCCCCGCACCCACCGGCCTCGGCGCGACGCAGAGCGAGCTCGAGTGGGCCATCAACTCCTACACGCTGGTCTTCGCCGGTCTGCTGTTCACCGCGGGCCTGCTCGGTGACCGGATCGGCCGCAAGAAGGTGCTCATCGGCGGCCTCGTCGTCTTCGGCGTGGGTTCCGCGCTCGCCGCCGAGTCCGGCTCGCCGGTCCAGCTCGTCGCCTTCCGCGCGATCATGGGCCTCGGCGCCGCGTTCGTCATGCCGGCCACCCTCGCCGTCCTCATGAACGTCTTCGAGCGCGAGGAGCAGCCCAAGGCCATCGGCATCTGGGCGGGCGGCGTCGGCCTCGCCATCGCCATCGGCCCGATCACCGGCGGTCTGCTGCTCGACCACTTCTGGTGGGGCTCGGTCTTCCTCGTGAACGTCCCGATCGTGATCATCGCCGTCGTGCTCATGTTCGCGCTCGTGCCCGACTCCCGGGACCCGAAGCCCGGCCGCATCGACCTCGTCGGCGTCCTGCTGTCCATCGTCGGCCTCGTGCTGCTCGTCTACGGGATCATCAAGGGCGGCGACGAGGGCGACTTCACCAGCCCGCAGGTGCTCGCCACCATCGTCGCGGGGCTCGTCGTCCTCATCGGCTTCGTGATCCACGAGAAGCGCAGCGACCACCCGTCGATCGACATCGGCTACTTCAGGAACAAGGTGTTCTCGGCCGCCATCGGCGCCATCGCCCTGGTCTTCTTCGCCCTCATGGGCGTCACCTTCTTCTCGGTCTTCTACACCCAGAGCGTGCGCGGCTACTCGCCGCTGCAGACCGGTGCCCTGATGCTGCCGCTCGCCGTGGCCCAGCTGATCTTCGCGCCGCGCGCCCGTCTCGTCGTCGACCGCATCGGGGTGCGCGCCACCACGACGGGCGGCCTCGTGCTCCTCGCCGGCATGCTCGCCGCCTTCACGGCCCTGGACGCGGACACGCCCATCTGGATCCTGGAGATCATCTTCTTCCTGATGGGCACGGGCATGGCCCACGTCATGACGCCCACCAGCGTCGTCATCATGCAGGCCCTGCCGCGCGAGAAGGCCGGCTCGGCGTCCGCGCTGAGCAACACCTTCCGGCAGGTCGGCGGCGCCCTCGGCATCGCCGTCCTCGGCTCCGTGCTCTCGACGGCGTACCGCGGCGGCATCGAGGACAAGCTCGGTCAGCTGCCGCCCGGCCTGCGCGACACGGCCGGCGCCTCCATCGAGGCCACCCTCGGCGTCGCCGAGAAGCTCGGCCCGCGCGGCCAGGCCCTGGTCGGTCCCGCCAACGACGCGTTCCTGCACGCCATGCACGTCACCGCGCTGTGGGGTGCGGCCGTGGCGCTGATCAGCGCCGTCCTGACGGGACTGTTCCTGCCCGGCCGGGCCCCGGCGGCACCGGCCGGACAGAGCGACGCGCAGGAGAAGGTCGGCGCGGGCCGCTGATCCGTGCGGCGCCGGCCGAGCGCGGCTCCGGGGCGGTGCGAGCGGCGGCCGCCGGATCGCTGAGACAATCGCCCCGGAGCCCGGCCGGAGCGCCGGGTTCCGGGGTCGCGGAGGAAGGCGGAGGACGTGGACACGGAGCGGACCGGAGAGCAGGCACGGACGGACCGGGGGTACCGCCTGCGGGGCCCCGGCTGCCCGTCCGGTGCCGCCGGTCCGGGCGAGCAGCCGGCCGCAGCCGGGGCCGCGGGACCCGCGCGCGGCCGTCCGCGCAGCGAGGCCGCCGAACTCGCCATCGTCGAAGGCGTCGTCAACCTCCTGGAACAGGGCGTCCCCCTCGCGGACCTCTCCATCGAGCGCATCGCCCGCACCGCCGGCGTCGGCAAGGCCACCATCTACCGCCGCTGGAGCGGCAAGGAGGAGCTCTTCGTCGACGTCGTCGCCTCCATCGAGGAGCCGGACCCCGAACTGCCCGGCACCTCCCTGCGCGACGACCTCGTCCGCCTCCTGGAACACATGCGCCGCCGCGGCCTCAACCTGCGCACCTCGGCCCTGCTGCACAACGTCATCGTGCAGATGAAGACCCTGCCCAAGCTCTGGGACGCGTACCACGAACTCGTCGTCGAGCCGCGGCGCCGCGCGATGTACGCGGTGCTGCGCCGTGGCGTCGCCGACGGTGAACTCCCCGAGGACACCGACATCGAACTCGCCGGGGACCTCTTCAGCGGGCCCATGCTGCTGCGCACCGTCATGCGCCCCGACGCCCCGCTCGCCGAGGACCTCTCGGTCCGCATCGTCGACTCCGTCCTCGCCGGGATCCGTGCGGACCGGACCGCAAAAGCGCAGGTCCCGCCGGTCGGCTGAATGTGCGGGTTTCGTCACAGAGGCCCCGCTCGACCGGCGTGTCCGGAACCTCGCGCCCCGCGCCGCTCGTCCTCGTCGCCGTACGGACGACAGGACAGCTCCCGCCCCGCGGGGGTGTGACGGAACAGCGAGCCGTCGTCATCGCCTAGGGTGCATCGGGCGGGGACGGCGGGTACAGCAGGCAGTGAGGCGACGACGGCATGGCGCAGGCGTACTACAGCTCGGACGCCCGGGACACCGACCGCAGCGGATCCCGGCTGCGGCGCCTGCCGGGACGACTCCGCCAGGACCGCGGCTACTGGCGCCGGGGCATCGTCCTCGCCGTCCTCGCACTGCTCCTCGCCCTCGTCATGCTGCTCCACGCGCAGATCCCCAACACCATCGGCAACCTGGGCTCGCTCACCGAGACCTTCCTGCCGTGGTTCGGCGTCTTCGTCCCGGTCCTGCTGCTCCTCGGATTCCTGCGGAAGTCCGCGACCGCCGTCATCGCCGTGCTGCTCCCGGTGATCGTCTGGCTGAACCTCTTCGGCGGACTGCTCACCGGCAAGCAGTCCGGCGGCGGCGACCTCACCGTCGCCACCCACAACGTCAACGCCGACAACCCCGACCCGACCCGCACCGCCCACGACGTCGCGGCCTCCGGCGCCCAGATCCTCGCCCTCGAGGAACTCACCACCCAGGCCGTCCCCGTCTACGAGAAGGCGCTCGCGGCCGCCTACCCCTACCACTCGGTCCAGGGCACCGTCGGACTGTGGAGCAAGTACCCGCTGAGCGGCACCAAGCCCGTCGACATCAAGCTCGGCTGGACCCGCGCCCTGCGCTCCACCGTCGCCACGCCGCACGGCGAGGTCGCCGTGTACGTCGCCCATCTGCCCTCGGTGCGGGTCAAGCTCGACTCCGGGTTCACCGCCAGCCAGCGCGACGAGAGCGCCGACGCGCTCGGCACCGCCATCGCGGGCGAACCGGTGCGCCGCGTCGTCCTGCTCGGCGACCTCAACGGCACGATGAACGACCGCGCGCTCAACGGGGTCACGTCCCAGCTGCGCTCCACCCAGGGCGCCGCGGGCAGCGGCTTCGGCTTCAGCTGGCCGGCCGCGTTCCCCATGGCGCGCATCGACCAGATCCTGGTCCGCGACGTCGAGCCCGTCTCGTCCTGGTCGCTGCCCTCCACCGGGAGCGACCATCTGCCCCTGGCGGCCCGCGTCACCCTGTGACATGACCTGTCGCACGCCGTACACAGGGCTTTAACCTGCAGGAACACCGCCGGGAACAAGAGGCGTGAGAGCATTTGTTCCGGAAGTAAACTTAACGGTTCCGCTCACCGCTCTCTCCCGGGAAGATCTTCATGCCCCTCGCCCTGCTCGCGCTCGCCGTGGGCGCCTTCGGCATCGGCACCACCGAGTTCGTGATGATGGGCCTGCTGCCCGACGTCGCGGACGACCTCCACATCTCGATCCCGTCCGCCGGACACCTCGTCTCCGCGTACGCGCTCGGCGTCGTCATCGGCGCCCCGCTGCTCGCCGCGCTCACCGCGCGCATGCCGCGGCGCCGCGTGCTCATCGGGCTCATGGTCCTCTTCGTCGCGGGCAACGCGGTCTCCGCGCTCGCCCCCGGCGAACACGCCCTGCTCCTCGCCCGCTTCGTCAGCGGCCTGCCGCACGGCGCCTTCTTCGGCGTCGGCGCCGTCGTCGCCACGTCCATGGTGGCGCCCGAACGCAAGGCCCGCTCCGTCTCCCTGATGTTCCTCGGCCTCACCGTCGCCAACGTCGTCGGGGTCCCGGCCGCCACCGCCATGGGCCAACAGCTCGGCTGGCGCGCCACGTTCCTCGCCGTCAGCGCCATCGGGCTCGTCGCCATCGCCGCCCTCGTCGCCCTCGTGCCCGCCGACCACGGACACGGCGAGACCGTCGGGGTCCGCAGCGAACTGCGCGCCCTCACCTCGCTGCCGGTGTGGCTCGCGCTCGGCACGACCGTCGCCGGATTCGGCGCCCTCTTCGCCGCCTACAGCTACGTCACGCCGATGCTCACGGAGGCCGCCGGGTACGCGGCCGGGAGCGTCACCCTGCTGCTCGCCCTGTTCGGCGTCGGGGCGACCGCGGGCAACCTGCTCGGCGGGCGGCTCGCCGACCACTCGCTGCGCGGGACCCTGTTCGGCGGACTCGCCTCGCTCGTCGTCGTGCTCGCCCTGTTCCCCGTACTCATGCAGGCACGCTGGAGCGCGGCGCTCGCCGTGCTGCTGCTCGGTACCGCCGCCTTCGTCACCGGGTCGCCGCTCCAGCTGATGGTGATGGAGAAGGCCGCCGCGGCCCCCTCCCTCGCCTCCTCCGCCAACCAGGCCGCGTTCAACCTCGCCAACGCCGGCGGCGCTTGGATCGGCGGGCTGGCCCTCGGCGCCGGCCTGGGCGTGACCTCACCGGCGCCGGCCGGAGCCGTGCTCGCCGTCCTGGGTTTCGGCGTGGCCGGCGTCGCCCTCGCCGTGGACCGCCGCCGCGGCGCACCCGCCACCGCACCCACCGGCCGCCTGATCGCCTCTCACGTCCCCGGGGAACGGGTCTCCTCGGAGCGCTGAGGGCGGGGACGGCCCCGGCCCGGACGGTCGGTCCGCGCCCGGGCGAGGCCGCCCGGGCCTACGCCCGGTACGCCAGCGTCGTCATCATGCCTGCCTCCGCGTGGTAGACGTTGTGGCAGTGGAGCATCCACAGGCCGGGGTTGTCCGCGTCGAAGTCGGCCGTCACCGTCTCGCCCGGGCGGACGACCGCCGTGTCCTTGCGGGCCCCCAAGGCCCGGCCGGTCAGCGCGAAGGTGTGGCCGTGCAGATGGACCGGGTGCCACATCCGCGTCTCGTTCCGGAACACCAGCCGGACCCGCTCGCCCGCGCGCAGCGGACGACGCTGGTCCGCCGTGTACGGCTTCGCGTCGAACGCCCAGTCGTACCGCTCCATGCTCCCGGTGAGGGACAGCGCCAGCGTGCGGTCCGGCTCGGCCGGGGCCAGGGCCACGGACTCCGCCGGGCGCAGCCGGTCCGCCGTGAGCAGCTCGCCGGTCAGCTCCTTCGGCCGGGCCGCCGGGGACGGGGCCGCGCCCGTGCCCGTCCGCAGCACGGCCAGCGCCGCGGCCTTCTTGCCCTCGGCGAGCGCCGTCAGCGGGAAGACCCCGTCGCCCGCGGTGACCAGTACGTCGTACCGCTCGCCCATGCCGACCAGCAGCGCGTCCGTCCCGGCGTGCCGGACCGGGAAGCCGTCCGTGTGCGTCACCGTCATCCGGTGCCCGCCGAGCGCGACCCGGAAGGCCGTGTCCCCGCCCGCGTTGACGATCCGGAGGCGGATGCGGTCGCCGGGGCGGGCCGCGAACGACGAAGGGGCCGTCGGCGTCCGCCCGTTGACCAGGTAGTGCGGGTACGCCACGTCGCCCGCGTCCCCGCCGAGCAGCTCGCTCGTGGCGCCCATCATCATCCGGGACGGGCCGCCGTCGGTGTCCGGGCCGGTGCCGGGCCCGCTCGCGCCGCTCATCCCGCTCATCCCGCTCATCCCGCTCGTGCTGTGCGTCCCGCTCGTGCCGGGCGTCGCGTCCATCCCCGGCATGTCATGACCGGAGTGACCGGAGTGACCGGAGTCGCCGCCCGTGCCGCCGGAGCCGCCGTGCTCCATCCCGGCGCGCAGCTCCTTCAGCACCGCGTCCGGGGTCGAGCCGTCCACCCCGTCGACCCAGTCGTCCAGGACGACGACCCACTCCTTGTCGTACGACAGGGGCTCCTTGGGGTCGTCCACGATCAGCGGTGCGTACAGCCCCCGGTCCTGCTGGGTGCCCGCGTGCGGGTGGAACCAGTACGTGCCCGGGTGCGCGGCCGTGAAGCGGTACGTGAAGTCGGCGCCGGGGGCGACCGCCTGCTGGGTCAGACCGGGGACGCCGTCCATGTCGTTGCGCAGGGACAGGCCGTGCCAGTGCAGGGACGTGGGCTGCGGCAGATGGTTGGCCAGCGTGACCGAGAGGGTGTCGCCCGCGGTGACGCGGACCTCCTTGCCGGGCAGCTCCCCGCCGTACGACCACGACCTCACGGTGCGGTCGCCCAGGTCGAGCGAGGTGGCGGCCGCGGTCAGGCGGACGGACCGGACCGGTCCCGAGCCGCGCCGGCGCTCCGCGGCCGCGACCTCGGGGCCCGCCG
>NZ_WWIA01000579.1 GCF_009870065.1 Streptomyces sp. SID5785
GCACGAGATGGCCCACATGTGGTTCGGCGACCTCGTCACCATGCAGTGGTGGGACGACCTGTGGCTCAAGGAGTCGTTCGCCGACTTCATGGGCTCCTTCTCGATGGTGGAGGCGACGCGCTTCACCGACGGCTGGATCACCTTCGCCAACAACCGCAAGTCCTGGGCCTACCGGGCCGACCAGCTGCCCAGCACCCACCCGATCACGGCCGACATCCGTGACCTGGAGGACGCCAAGCTGAACTTCGACGGCATCACGTACGCCAAGGGCGCCTCCGTCCTCAAGCAGCTCGTCGCGTACGTGGGCCGGGACGCGTTCCTGGAGGGCGCGCGCCGCTACTTCAAGCGGCACGCGTACGGGAACACGCAGCTCGGCGATCTGCTGTCGGTCCTGGAGGAGACCAGCGGGCGCGACATGACGGCGTGGTCGCGGTCCTGGCTCCAGACGGCGGGCGTCAACGCGCTCACCCCGCAGGTGACGCTGAACGGCGAGGGCCGGATCACGGAGCTGGCCGTCGTGCAGGAGGCCGCCGCCTCCCACCCGGAGCTGCGCCCGCACCGGGTGGCCGTCGGCCTGTACCGGCGCACGCCCGAGGGCACGCTGGAGCGGTACGCGCGCGCCGAGGCCGACGTCGACGGGCCGCGGACCGCGGTGACCGAGCTGGCCGGAGCCGAGGCGCCCGAGCTGGTCCTGGTCAACGACGACGACCTCACGTACTGCAAGATCCGCTTCGACGAGAACTCGCTGGCCACGCTGCGCGAGCGGCTCGGGGACATCAGCGATCCGCTGGCCCGCGCCCTGTGCTGGTCCGCGCTGTGGAACCTGACGCGGGACGCGCTCATGCCGGCCCGTGACTTCGTCGGGCTCGTGCTGCGCTTCGCCGGGCGGGAGTCCGACATCGGCGTGCTCCAGATGCTGCACGCCTGGGCGCGCTCGGCGCTCACCCACTACGCGGCCCCCGCCTGGCGCGAGGAGGGCGGGCGGCTGCTCGCCGAGGGCGCGGTCACGGAGCTGCGGCGCGCCGAGCCGGGCAGCCAGCACCAGCTGACCTGGGCCCGCTTCTTCGCGTCGGTGGCCTCGGGCCCGGCCGAACTCCAGATGCTCCAGGGCCTGCTGGAGGGCGGCGCGAAGATCGACGGGCTCGAGGTCGACCAGGAGATGCGCTGGGCGTTCCTGGAGACCCTCGCGACGCACGGGGTCGCCGACGAGGCGGCGCTCGCGGCCGAACTGGCGCGGGACGACACCGCGTCCGGCAAGCGGCACCAGGTGCGCTGCCTGGCCGCCCGCCCCTCCGCGGCCGTCAAGGCGCAGGCCTGGGCGCAGGTCGTGGAGTCGGACGCGCTGAGCAACGCCCTTGTGGAGGCGACGATCGCCGGGTTCCAGCAGCCGTCCCAGCGCGAGCTCACCGCGCCGTACGCGGCGCGGTACTTCGCGGCGATCGAGCGGGTCTGGGACGAGCGGTCGATCCAGATCGGCATGGACGTCGTGCGCGGGCTGTTCCCGGCGCTGCAGGACTCCGACGCGACGCTCGCGGCGACCGACGCGTGGCTGACCGGGCACGAGAAGGCCGCGCCCGCGCTGCGCCGCCTGGTCCTGGAGGCCCGGGACGACCTGGCCCGGTCGCTGCGCGGCCAGGCCTGCGACACGGCGGCGGGCGGGCGGTAGGCGGCCCCGGCCCGGCGGCGACCGGCGGACGGCCGGTGCGGGGGCGCCCTCCGGGGCGCCCTGGCATCCGGTGTTACCGAATGCGGGTATGACCGGCCGTAACCCACCCGGCCGCCTGGCCTTCTTCGGCCGGTGCGCGGACCGACTTGAGGGCGGGCTTGTCCGGCTTTGTCGACGGGACGGTAACAGCGGTTAGCGGCGCCCGCCGGGCCGGGAAAGTGCCGGGGCATGAACCACAACACCCCCGCTCCCCTCTTCCCCCGCCCGCTGCGCGAACTGGGCCGGATCCAGCCGCGCGTCATGAGCGGCGCCCAGCTGAAAGCGCACGGGGTCGGCCCGGCGGCCGCCCAGGAGCAGTGCCGGCCGGGCGGCCCCTGGCGGCAGCTGCTGCCGGGGGTCTTCCTGCTGCACCCGGGACCGCCCAGCGGCGACGAGCGGCTGCGCGCCGCCCTGCT
>NZ_WWIA01000580.1 GCF_009870065.1 Streptomyces sp. SID5785
CCCACGAACGTCGTCTTGCCGACGCCGAAGCCGCCGGCCACCACGATCTTCGCGGACGTGGTGGAACGACTTGGAGTTGCCGGCCCTCCGCTAGAGGTTGCGAAGTCCACTGAGCACCCTTTCGAGCAAAGTCACGTCTGGCTGGCCGCCGGCGCTCTCGTCGCCGCCGGGCTGATGGATGGCGACCAGGCCCGCCTCCGCGAGGTCGGCGACGAGAATCCTGGCCACACCGAGAGGAATGGTCAGCAGGGCCGAGATCTCGGCCACCGACTTGATCTCCCGGCACAGATGGCAGATCCGCTGGTGCTCGGGCAGTTGGCCCTGCAACTGGTGCGGCTGCGCGGTCGTGTGCACCAGCGCCTCGATGGCGAGCTGGTACCGCGGCCTGGTGCGGCCGCCCGTCATGGCGTACGGGCGCACCAGGGGGTTGTTCTTCGCAGCGGGTGCGGGATTCGCGTCGGGACGCGGCTGCGGCTGCACGGGCATGATGCGCGGCGCGGACGGCTGGTCGTACGGACCGGGCTGCCGCATCGGCCGGGCGTGGGCCGGCCCGGAGGGGAAGTCGTACCGGTTCTGCGAACCGTCGCCACCCATGCCGGCCTGGCCCTGCGTGGGGCCGTAGGGCGGCCAGTTGGCCGACGAACCGCTCGGGGGTGTTGCTGAACCAGACACGTACTCCTCCTCCGACTGCGCTGGGCCCATCACTGTGGAGCCGCGTCCCGAAACCTTACGGCCACGGGGCGCGAAAACGCACCGCTTGTCTGCTAGTTGAGAAGGCTTCCCTGAAGCTCCGCACGCAGGTCGGGGGTGAGAACCGAGCCCGCGCGGTCGACAAGAAGTGCCATCTCGTACCCAACGAGGCCAATGTCCGCCTCGGGGTGTGCAAGGACGGCGAGAGAAGAACCGTCAGAGATGGACATGATGAACAGGAATCCCCGCTCCATCTCCACAACTGTCTGGTTCACCGCGCCACCCTCGAAGATGCGGGACGCGCCCGCGGTCAACGAGGTCAGACCCGACGCGACGGCCGCCAGCTGGTCGGCGCGGTCGCGGGGGAACCCTTCGGACATCGCCAGAAGGAGTCCGTCGGCGGAGACCACCACCGTGTGGGACACCCCGGGGGTGTTGTCCACGAAGTTGGTGATCAACCAGTTCAGGTTCTGTGCCGCCTGGCTCATCGGGCTCACACTAACGCTCCTGGTTGTAGGTGCTGACAGGTCCACCGGGATGCCCGCTGACCTGGCCGTTCGTCTTCGTCACTGCTGTCACTGCTGTCACTGCCGGAAAGACCGTCACTGCTGTTCGCCGCCGCCCTCGCTGCGGCCCCGCTGCACCCCGCGGCGCAGGTTGCTCAGTCTGCCGCGCACGTCCTCCGGCGCGCGGGAGATCTGGGGCCCGCCCTGGGGCGTCGACTCCGCCGTGCCCTCGACCAGGTTGGCCTTGGGCACGCGGCGGGGGAGACCGGACGAGGTGACCCCGCCCGCCTTCGGCCGCTTGAGCGACTCCGCGCGCTCCCAGCGTGCGTCGTTCGCCGAGCGCCAGGTGTCGTCGCCGGACGAGGGCTCCGCGGCCGGCTCCTGCGCCGGCTCCTGGCGCTGGGGAGCACCGGCACCGCGGCGCGGGAGACCGGCGTCGGTCAGCGCGTGCGGGACGGAGGGGGAGGGGCCGGCCGCCAGCGGACCGTGCGGGTCGAAGGATACGCTCTCCGGCTCGGCCGCGTCAGCGCCCTGGACGGATTCCGCTTCGCCGCCGTACGGCTGCCGGAAGTCGTCCTGGTACCCGCCCTGATAGCCGTCCTGGGCCTGCCAGTCGGCCTGACCGGCCTCCTCGTACGGGGCGTACTGCTGCTCCGGGGCCGCTTCCGCATACCCGTTCTGCTGCCGGTAGGGGTCGGGCTGGCCCGCCGCGAAACCGTCGTACGCGCCCTGCGGCTGGTCGTCGTAGGCCGGCTGCTGCTCGCCGTAGACGTCCTGGCGCGGGTTGTCGTAGCCGATGGCCTGCTGGTCGTCGTAGCCACCGCCCTGCTGATCGGCGTAGGCCGACTGCGGGGCGTACGACTGCTGCGGGTCCTGCGGCGGGGCGATCTCGTCCCGGAACATCGGGCGGCCGTCCGCCGACGGGACCGGGTCGATCGCCTGGGCCTGCGCCTCGAGCGCCGCACGGCGCTCCTCACGCATCAGCGAGCGGCCGACCGGGTCGAGCTCGCGGGCGTCGTCCGGCACGTCGTAGCGGCTGTCGTCGAAGCCCAGCTCGGCGGCGGTGCGCAGCGGCGCCTTCTCGAAGGCCTGCTGCTGCGGGATCATCGTCGAGACGGTGAACTCGGAGTCGTCCTGGTGGTGCGTCGTCTGCCCGCCGCCACCGTGGGTGATCGGCTCCGGGAGCATGACCAGCGAGGTCGTACCCGCCTGCTCGCCCGAGGGGCGCAGCTGGACCCGGATGCCGTGCCGGTCGGACAGCCGGCCGACCACGAAGAGGCCCATGCGGCTGGAGATCGCGGCGTCCACGGTCGGCGGGTTCGCCAGCTTGTGGTTGATGTCCGCGAAGTCCTCGGCGGTGAGGCCGATGCCCTTGTCGTGGATCTCGATCATGACGCGGCCGTCGGGCAGCCGGGTCGCGGTGACGCGGACCTTGGTCTGCGGCGAGGAGAACGTCGTCGCGTTCTCCAAGAGCTCGGCGAGCAGGTGCACGAGGTCGGTGACCGCGCGGCCGTGGATCTCGGCCTCCGGGACACCGGACAGCTCGACGCGCTCGTACTGCTCCACCTCGGAGGAGGCGGCGCGCAGCACGTCGACCAGCGGGACCGGCTGGTCCCAGCGGCGGCCCGGCTCCTCGCCGGCGAGGACCAGGAGGTTCTCGCCGTTGCGGCGCATACGGGTCGCGAGGTGGTCCAGGCGGAAGAGGTTCTCCAGCTGGTCCGGGTCGGCCTCGTTGTTCTCCAGGTCCGTGATGAGGGTCAGCTGGCCCTCGATCAGCGACTGGTTGCGGCGCGACAGGTTGGTGAAGATCGCGTTGATGTTGCCCCGCAGCAGGGCCTGCTCGGCGGCGAGCCGGACGGCCTCGCGGTGCACCTGGTCGAAGGCCCGGGCGACCTCGCCGATCTCGTCGCCCGTGGTGATCGGGATCGGCTGCACGCGGGTGTCGACCCGGCCCGGGTCGGTGCGCGAGAGCTGGTCGACGAGCATCGGCAGACGCTGCTCGGCCACGTCGAAGGCGGCGGAGCGCAGCCGGCGCATCGAGCGCGACATCTGGCGGGCCATGAGACCGGCGAGCACGACGGCGGCGAGCAGCGCGACGACCACCGCGGCGCCGATGATGAGGGCTTCCTGCTTGGCGTCGGCGGCGATGCCGGACGCCTCCTTCACGGCCTTGTCGGCGAGATCCGACTCGATCGTGCGATAGGCGTCGAACTTCGCCGTGTTGACCGCCCACCAGTTCTCGGGCGTCACGCCCTGCTGGGCGAGGGCGAGCCGGGCGCTGGGCTGCGTGGTGGGCAGCGCCACGACGGCGGCGACCATGTCGGTCGGGTCGGCCGGCGGCGCCTTGTACGAGGGGTCCTTCGCCTTGGCCGCGGCGACCTGCTTGGCGCCGTCCGCCTTCAGCTTCTTCTGCGCCTCCTGGAGGACGCGCAGATCGTCGGGGGTGCCACCGCCCTTGTACTCCTCGATGGCGATGCCCTCGAGATAGGCGTAGCTGCCGAGCGCGGTGCGCTGCTTGGCGAAGCTGGTCGCGGTCGGGCCGGGCTTCACCAGGAGGTGCATGCCGATGGAGCGCTCGAGCGAGAGCGCCGCCTTCGACAGCGAGATCGCGTAGACGGTGCGGCCGTAGCTCGTGATGTTTCCGGTGCCCAGGCCGAGCTCGTTGGCGAACTCCATCAGCGGGTGCTGGATGCCGACGTACTTCTCTTCGGTCTCCACGCCGGGGAGCTTTGACGTGTAAGCGGCCGCGCGAAGCTTCTCCAGGCCGCCCTCGACCTTGTTGAAGTCGCGCAGGCGGCGGGTGAGGCCCTCGGTCTGCGGCATGTTCTTGGCGGCCTCGTGGAAGGCGAGCCCCGCCTTGTCCGTGGCCGCGCGGGCCTGCTCGACCGCCGGGTCGTTCTTCTTGCCCTGGAGCAGCGGGGCGGCCGTGACGTCGCGCTCCTGGATGAGGAGGTTGCCGTAGGTCAGGGACGCCTGCACGAGCTTGGCCGTGTTCTCGGCGTCCTGGGCCTCGTGCCAGGTGTCGATGGAGTTCTTCACCTGGAAGCCGCCCATGACCAGACCCACGATCACAGGTATGAGCAGGATCGCGTTCAGCTTCGTGGGCACGCGCCAGTTGCGCGGCGACATCCGTCCGCCCGACGGTGCCGGTGCCGCGGCCTCACCGGCCGGTGCGGCCTGCGCCGCTGTGCGCGGCGGCGGGGTGAAGTTGCCCCGTGCCGCTGCCGGCGCGGGACTGTTCTTGCTTCGCCTCACTCGACCAACAACCTCTCGGCGGATGGCACCTACGTTGTGCCGCTTGGTGTCTCCAGGCCCGTTCTTACTGGGCAGTTCAGCGCATTCCAGCACGTCAGGAGGCGCACTTCCAAACAGTCGGAACCGGAACCTCCAATCGACTCATGCCCCAGATAAAACGGGCATAAAGAACGAGCCCCGTCAAAAGACGGGGCTCTTGTGAGCGCAGTGGAACCGGGTGTGCGCGACCTGTGGCCGTCCCCGTGGAATTCTCTGTCGAAACGTTATGAACACAGGGGCCCCGCGTGTCAAACGCCACACGGGCCTGCGCGGAGCCCCCGACAACTACCGTACCGATCTTGTCACTTGGTGGCCCGGTTGCGACCGCTTCGGTTCACTTCAGCCGGGCCATCAGGGCGTGTTCCACCAGCGTGATCAGGGCGGACTTGGCGTCCGCGCGGTGGCGGGCGTCCGTCGTGATGATCGGGGTGTCGGGGCCGATCTGCAGTGCCTCGCGGACCTCGTCGGGGTTGTAGGGCTGGTGGCCGTCGAACCCGTTGAGCGCGATGACGAAGGGCAGGCCCGAGTTCTCGAAGTAGTCCACCGCGGGGAAGCAGTCCGCGAGCCGGCGCGTGTCCACGAGCACCACGGCGCCGATGGCGCCGCGTACGAGGTCGTCCCACATGAACCAGAAGCGGTCCTGGCCGGGGGTGCCGAA
>NZ_WWIA01000581.1 GCF_009870065.1 Streptomyces sp. SID5785
CTGCGCGGCGGCGGGCCGTCCGCCGGGCGGAGCCGGCTTGGCGTTCGTCGCGGGCCGGTCGGAGCCGTGCTGCCCGGTCTTCGCGGGCGCGCCGGAGCCGGCCGCCGGGGCAGCCTGCTGGTCCTGCTTGGCGGCGGTGAGTGGCTTGGCCTCGTCTGGCAACGGCGCTCCTCGTGCGCGACGGGTCCCCCGTACAGGTCCCGGGGACCCCATGGTATCGATCCTGCGGCCACCGAACGTATTCGGCCGGTGGGCCCGATGCCCACCCCCGGAACGCCGACGGCGGGCGCCTGATTCCTCAGGGCCCGCCGGGACTGCTGTGACCTGGTGTTTCAGACGACGAGCAGCGTGTCGAGCGGGGCTCCTTCGAGGGCCGGCTCCAGTCGCTCGCGGCCGGGCAGGAAGCCGAGCTCCATCAGGACGGCGACGCCCGCGACCTCGGCACCGGCCCGGCGGACCAGGCGCACGGCGGCCTCGGCGGTGCCGCCGGTGGCCAGGACGTCGTCGATGATCATGACGCGGTCGTCGGCGGACAGGTCCTCGGCGTGCACCTCGATCTCGGCCGAGCCGTACTCGAGGTCGTAGGACTGCGCAAGGGTGGCGCCGGGGAGCTTGCCCGCCTTGCGGACCGGGATGAAGCCGAGGCCCGCCCGGACCGCGACGGGGGCGCCGAGAATGAAGCCGCGGGCCTCGAGGCCGACGACCTTGGTGGCGCCCTGCCGGACGCACAGCTCGGCGAGCGTGTCCGTCAGGGCCGTGAAGGCGGCCGGGTCGGCGAGCAGCGGGGTGATGTCCTTGAAGAGGACGCCCGGCTCGGGATAGTCCTGCACATCACGGATGCGGCTGAGGAGCAGCTCCTTGATGTCCGTCATGTTCTGCACCTCAGCGTGTGGGTGATGGGGTGGGTACGGGGCCTGCGCGATCGACCACCTTAGCAGTGGCGACCTGCGGGAACGACGCGGGCGCCAGGGCCTCGACGGCTCCTGGCGCCCGGTGCGGTGCGCGGTGACGCCGCGGTCAG
>NZ_WWIA01000582.1 GCF_009870065.1 Streptomyces sp. SID5785
CGGAACAGGGCCAGGGTGCGCGGGCCGCCGCCGCGCCACGTCTCGGCGCGGGCGCACACCCAGCGGGCCTCGCCGGCCCCCTCGGGCAGCGGCTGACGCGCGTACGCCCATGAGTTGACCGTGCGCACCCCGTGCGAGCGGGCCGCGCCCAGCGAACACGCCGTCGCCGCCCAGTCCCCGGGCCTGGCCTCGCGCGGGGCGTCCGGACGCCCCGCCGTCAGCCGCGCGGGCACCAGCTCGCCCAGGTCCGTGACGAGCCGGGTGGAGCCGTCGTCCGTGAGCGCCAGCGCGTTCCACGCCGTGCAGGACGCCGAGACGGCCGGGCTCGGGAACGGAGCCGTCACCCCGTCCCGGGACCTGGCCAGGCGCCGCGGTGCGGCGGACGGCTCCAGCAGGTCGCGCAGGGCCGCGCCCGTCACCCACGGCGCCGTCAGATAGCGCACGTTGCCGTCCGCCCGGTCCACGACCACGGCGCCCGACTCCGGGCCCGTCGCCCCGTCCACCCGTGCGAAGTCCAGCGCCGCGCCGCTCGTCCCGTGCTCCGGCTCCGCGTACCGCACCAGCCGCAGCCCGTCGTGGAACAGCACGATCCTCGCCCCGTCCACGACGCCCGCGTACAGCAG
>NZ_WWIA01000583.1 GCF_009870065.1 Streptomyces sp. SID5785
GGCGGACACGGAGGACGATGCTGCGTACATGGGCGAAACAGATCCCTTCGTGTGCCGATGAGGTGCGGCGCCGCCCGGCCCGGTCCGTTCGGTACACCCTGGGGAATGCCCCTGCGGTGACCGGGTCGGGGTGGCGCATTCCTACCTGACACCCCGGCGCCCTGTGCCCGACAGCTGGCGGACCCTGGCGAACCCTGGCGAATAGTCGC
>NZ_WWIA01000584.1 GCF_009870065.1 Streptomyces sp. SID5785
TCCACCGTGGGCCGCTGCGTGGTGCGCCTCGACACCCCGACCGGCGGCGAGGTCGTCATCGACGGCACCGACGTGACCAGGCTGTCCCCGCGCGGGATGCGCCCGCTGCGCAAGAAGGTCCACCTGGTCTTCCAGGATCCGTCCTCCTCGCTCAACCCGCGCATGACGATCCGCCAGATCATCGCCGAGCCGCTGCGGCTGCACGGTCTCGCCGGCCGGGCCGAGGCGTCCGCGCGGGTCGACGAACTGCTCCGCCAGGTCGGCCTGCGCCCCGAACTCGCCGACCGCACCCCGCACCAGCTCTCCGGCGGCCAGCGCCAGCGCGTCTCCATCGCCCGCGCCCTGTCCGTCGA
>NZ_WWIA01000061.1 GCF_009870065.1 Streptomyces sp. SID5785
CGTGCTGCGCCGCATCATGCGCCGCGCCATCCGCAACATGCGCATCCTCGGCGCCACCGGCCCGGTCGTGCAGGAGCTCCTCGACGTCGTCATCGACACGATGGGACAGCAGTACCCGGAGCTGATCACCGACCGCAAGCGCATCGAGCAGGTCGCGCTGGCCGAGGAGGCCGCGTTCCTCAAGGCCCTCAAGGGCGGCACGAACATCCTGGACACCGCCGTCACCGAGACCAAGGCCGCCGGCCGGACGGTGCTGGCCGGCGACAAGGCGTTCCTGCTCCACGACACGTGGGGCTTCCCGATCGACCTCACCCTGGAGATGGCCGCCGAGCAGGGGCTGTCCGTGGACGAGGACGGGTTCCGCCGCCTGATGAAGGAGCAGCGCGAGCGCGCCAAGGCCGACGCGCAGGCAAAGAAGACCGGTCACGCGAGCGTCGGCGCCTACCGCGAGATCGCGGACGCCGCCGGTGCCACCGACTTCATCGGCTACACGTCGACCGAGGGCGAGTCCACCGTCGTCGGCCTGCTGGTCAACGGCGCCTCGTCGCCGGCCGCGACCGAGGGCGACGAGGTCGAGGTCGTCCTCGACCGCACCCCCTTCTACGCCGAGGGCGGCGGCCAGATCGGCGACACCGGCCGCATCAAGCTCGACAACGGCGCGGTGATCGAGGTCCGCGACTGCCAGAAGCCGGTTCCGGGCGTCTACGTCCACAAGGGCGTCGTGCAGGTCGGCGAGGTCACCGTGGGCGCCACGGCCCAGGCCGTCATCGACATCAGCCGCCGCCGGGCCATCGCCCGCGCCCACTCCGCGACGCACCTGACGCACCAGGCGCTGCGTGACGCGCTCGGCCCGACGGCCGCCCAGGCCGGTTCGGAGAACCAGCCGGGCCGCTTCCGCTTCGACTTCGGTTCGCCGTCCGCCGTGCCCACGGCCGTGATGACGGACGTCGAGCAGAAGATCAACGAGGTCCTCGCGCGCGAGCTCGACGTGCAGGCCGAGGTCATGTCGATCGACGACGCCAAGAAGCAGGGCGCCATCGCCGAGTTCGGCGAGAAGTACGGAGAGCGCGTCCGCGTCGTCACCATCGGCGACTTCTCCAAGGAGCTCTGCGGCGGCACGCACGTGCACAACACCGCCCAGCTCGGCCTGGTGAAGCTGCTCGGCGAATCGTCGATCGGCTCCGGCGTGCGCCGCATCGAGGCCCTCGTCGGCGTCGACGCGTACCACTTCCTCGCCAAGGAGCACACCGTCGTCGCTCAGCTCCAGGAGCTGGTCAAGGGCCGTTCCGAGGAGCTGCCGGAGAAGATCTCGGCGATGCTCGGCAAGCTCAAGGACGCCGAGAAGGAGATCGAGAAGTTCCGTGCGGAGAAGGTCCTCCAGGCCGCCGCCGGGCTCGTCGACTCCGCCAAGGACGTCCGCGGCGTCGCCGTCGTCACCGGCCAGGTCCCGGACGGCACCTCCGCCGACGACCTGCGCAAGCTGGTCCTCGACGTGCGCGGCCGCATCCAGGGCGGCCGTCCCGCGGTCGTCGCCCTGTTCACCACGGCCAACGGCAAGCCGCTCACGGTCATCGCGACCAACGAGGTGGCGCGCGAGCGCGGCCTCAAGGCCGGCGACCTGGTGCGCACGGCGGCCAAGACCCTCGGCGGCGGCGGCGGCGGCAAGCCGGACGTCGCGCAGGGCGGCGGGCAGAACGCGGCCGCGATCGGCGACGCCATCGAGGCCGTCGAGCGCCTCGTCGGGGAGACCGCGAACTGATGCGCAGAGGCCGCCGTCTGGCGATCGACGTCGGGGACGCCCGGATCGGGGTCGCGTCCTGCGACCCCGACGGGATCCTCGCGACCCCGGTGGAGACCGTGCCGGGCCGGGACGTCCCGGCCGCCCACCGGCGCCTCCAGGCGATCGTTCAGGAGTACGAACCGATCGAGGTCGTCGTCGGCCTCCCTCGCTCCCTCAAGGGGGGCGAGGGCCCCGCGGCCGTCAAGGTCCGCGGCTTCGCCCAGGAGCTCGCGCGCGGGATCGCCCCGGTCCCCGTACGGCTCGTGGACGAGAGGATGACCACAGTCACGGCGAGCCAGGGCCTGCGGGCCAGCGGGGTTAAGTCCAAAAAGGGCCGCTCTGTCATCGATCAGGCGGCGGCCGTCATCATCCTCCAGCAGGCTCTGGAGTCCGAACGGGCGTCAGGCGAAGCTCCGGGCGAGGGCGTCGAAGTGGTCATCTGATCGCGATACGGTAACGTCTCGCGCGACCGGCGGCGTTCGAACAGCTGCCGCACAGCATCAAGAGGCGGAACGGTCGCCCTGCCTGACGGGACAGCGGCACACCCACCCGCCTCGCGGCTTGTAGGGGACCGATGACTGAGTATGGCCGGGGCCAAGGCTCCGAACCGTGGCATCCCGCGGACCCGTTGTACGGGGACCAGGGATGGGGGCAGCAGGCCGGACACGGCCGGCCTGCCCACGGCGGCCAGGGGCAGTACGACCCGCAGCAGTCGCAGCAGTCCTACGGCGGTGACTGGGGCACGGACGGCGGCGGGCAGCCGGGCTACGGCCAGGACCCGTACGCCCAGGATCCCTACGGTCAGCAGCAGTACGGCCAGCAGCAGTACGGCGGCCAGCAGTACGGGGGGCAGCAGGGCCAGGGCGGCTGGGACACCGGTCAGCAGGGCCAGATGCCGTACGGCACGGACCCCGCCGACCCCTACGGCACCGGTCAGCACGCCACGTACGGCGGCGAGGAGCCGGACTACTACCAGACCCCCGGCGCCTACCCGCCGCCCGAGCCGCCGGGGCGCCGCCGTGCACCCGAGCCGGAGCCCGAGACCGAGTGGGACGCGGGCCCCGACCAGGGCGAGCACGCGTTCTTCAACGGCGACGACGGAGACGACGACGGCTTCGAGGACGACAGCCGGGCCGGCCGCCGCGGCAAGGGCAAGGGCGGCAAGAAGCCGAAGAAGCGCCGCAGCGGCTGTGCCTGCCTCGTCCTGACGGTGATCTTCGCGGCCGGCGTCGGCGGCGTCGGCTATTTCGGCTACCAGTTCTACCAGGATCGTTTCGGCTCGGCGCCGGACTACGCGGGCGGCGGGAACGGCGAGACCGTCACGGTCGTCATCCCGAAGGGCGCCGGCGGCTATGTCATCGGCCAGAAGCTGAAGCAGGCCGGCGTCGTGCAGAGCGTCGACGCCTTCGTCGCGGCCCAGCAGGAGAACAAGAGCGGCACGTCCATCCAGGACGGTGCCTACGTCCTGCAGAAGGAGATGTCCGCGGCCAGCGCGGTCGACCTGCTGCTCAGCCCGAAGAGCCGGGCGAACCTGATCGTCCGTGAGGGCTGGCGGAACTCCCTGGTCTACGCCGAGATCGACAAGAAGCTCAATGTCGCCAAGGGGACCACGGCCAAGGTCGCCAAGGAGGACTACAAGGAGCTCGGCCTGCCCGGCTGGGCCGAGGGGCACGCGAAGCTGAAGGACCCGCTCGAGGGCTTCCTCTATCCGTCGAGCTACGCCGCGGCCAAGGGCATGAAGCCCGCCGACGTGCTCAAGCAGATGGTCGAGCGGTCGACCGAGAACTACAAGAATCTCGGCATCGAGAGCAAGGCCAAGGCGCTCCACCTCGACGACCCGTGGCAGGTCCTCACGGTCGCGAGCCTCGTGCAGGCCGAGGGCAAGACGCACGACGACTTCCGCAAGATGGCGGAGGTGGTCTACAACCGCCTCAAGACGTCGAACACCGAGACCAACCAGCTGCTCCAGTTCGACTCGACGTTCAACTACCTCAAGCGCCAGAGCAAGATCAACATCGGCGAGTCCGAGATCAACAGCAACAAGGACCCGTACAACACCTACACCCGCAAGGGACTGCCGCCCGGCCCCATCGGCAACCCCGGCGACGAGGCGCTGCGCGCGACGCTCGCCCCGACGAAGGACGGCTGGATGTACTTCGTCGCGACGGACGGCATGCACAAGACCGAGTTCGCGAAGACCAACGCCGAATTCGAACGACTCAAGGCGAAGTTCAATGACAGCCAGGGCAACTGACGCCCACCGGGCCGCCGTCCTCGGCAGCCCCATCGCCCACTCGCTCTCCCCGCAGCTGCACAACGCGGCGTACGCGGCCCTGGGCCTTGCGGAGTGGACGTACGACCGGTTCGAGATCGACGAGGCGGCGCTGCCGGGGTTCCTCGACGGGCTCGGGCCCCAGTGGGCCGGGCTGTCGCTGACCATGCCGCTCAAGCGCGCGGTGATCCCGCTGCTCGACGCGATCACGGACACGGCCCGCTCGGTCGAGGCCGTGAACACGGTCGTGTGCCACCCCGACGGGCGGCGCACCGGCGACAACACCGACATCCCCGGGCTCGTGGCCGCACTCCACGAGCAGGGTGTCGACCAGGTCGGGTCCGCCGCGGTCCTGGGGGCCGGGGCGACCGCGTCCTCGGCCCTCGCCGCGCTCGCCCGGATCTGCACCGGCGAGGTCGTCGCGTATGTGCGCAGCGCCCGGCGGGCCGACGAGATGCGGGGCTGGGGCGAGCGCCTCGGCGTCCGGGTGCGCACCGCGGACTGGGCCGCCGCGGAGAGCGCGTTCGCGGCGCCGCTGGTGATCTCCACGACGCCCAAGGGCGGCACGGACCATCTGGCGGCCCTGCTGCCCGAGCGGGTCGGCACGCTGTTCGACGTCGTCTACGACCCGTGGCCGACCCCGCTCGCCGCCGCCTGGCAGCAGCGCGGCGGCGCGGTGCTCAGCGGCCTCGACCTGCTGGTGCACCAGGCGGTGTTCCAGTTCGAGCAGTTCACCGGGGACCGCAGGCCGGTGCTCGACGCCATGCGCCAGGCGGGGCTCGCCGCCCTCGGCTGACCCGGCGGGCCCCCGGCCCGTCTCACCGGCGGTCCGCACAGCGGACACGGCGCGGGGCGCGCCGCCCGGCATGGGAGGATCGGGGGACACACCCGGAGCGCGAGCATGAGGAGCACCGTTGAGCAGGTTGCGCTGGCTGACCGCGGGGGAGTCGCACGGCCCCGCACTCGTCGCGACGCTGGAGGGACTTCCCGCCGGCGTTCCGATCACCACGGAGATGGTGGCGGACCACCTGGCACGGCGGCGTCTCGGCTATGGCCGCGGGGCGCGGATGAAGTTCGAGCGTGACGAGGTCACGTTCCTGGGCGGTGTCCGGCACGGGCTCTCGCTCGGTTCCCCGGTCGCGGTCATGGTGGGCAACACCGAGTGGCCGAAGTGGGAGCAGGTCATGGCGGCCGACCCCGTCGACCCCGAGATCCTCAAGGACCTCGCGCGCAACGCCCCGCTGACGCGGCCCCGGCCCGGCCACGCGGACCTCGCGGGCATGCAGAAGTACGGCTTCGACGAGGCCCGGCCGATCCTGGAGCGCGCGAGCGCCCGGGAGACGGCCGCCCGCGTCGCCCTGGGCGCGATCGCCCGGTCGTACCTGAAGGAGACGACCGGGATCGAGATCGTCAGCCACGTCGTCGAGCTGTGCTCGGTGAAGGCGCCGCAGGGCGTCTACCCGACCCCGGCCGACGTGGCGAAGCTCGACGAGGACCCGCTGCGCTGCCTGGACGCGGACGCGTCGAAGCAGATGGTGGCCGAGGTCGACCAGGCCCACAAGGACGGCGACACCCTCGGCGGCGTCGTCGAGGTCCTCGCCTACGACGTGCCGGTGGGCCTGGGCTCGCACGTGCACTGGGACCGCAAGCTGGACGCCCGGCTCGCCGGTGCCCTCATGGGCATCCAGGCGATCAAGGGCGTCGAGATCGGCGACGGCTTCGAGCTGGCCCGGGTGCCGGGCTCGCAGGCCCACGACGAGATCGTCGGCACCCCGGACGGCATCCGCCGTGTCTCCGGCCGTGCCGGGGGCACCGAGGGCGGTCTCTCCACCGGTGAGCTGCTGCGGGTGCGGGCCGCGATGAAGCCCATCGCGACCGTGCCGCGCGCGCTGAGGACCGTCGACGTCGCCACGGGGGAGGCCACCCAGGCCCACCACCAGCGCTCCGACGTGTCCGCGGTGCCGGCCGCCGGGATCGTCGCCGAGGCGATGGTCGCGCTCGTCCTCGCGGACGCGGTCGCGGAGAAGTTCGGCGGCGACAGCGTCCCGGAGACCCGGCGCAACGTGACGTCGTACCTCGACAACCTCCAGATCCGGTGACCGGGCCGCAGATCGTCCTCGTCGGGCCGATGGGGGTCGGCAAGTCCACCGTGGGCGGACTCCTTGCCGAGCGGCTCGGCTGCACCTACCGGGACACCGACGAGGACATCGTCACCGCGCAGGGGCGCGCCATCTCCGACATCTTCGTCGACGAGGGCGAGGGGCACTTCCGCGCCCTGGAGAAGGCCGCCGTCGCCGAGGCGCTCGCCGCGCACGACGGGGTCCTCGCCCTGGGCGGCGGCGCCGTCCTCGACGCGGGCACCCGCGAGCTGCTGGCCGGCCGCAGCGTCGTCTACCTCTCGATGGACGTCGAGGAGGCCGTCAGGCGCACCGGCCTGAACGTGGCCCGCCCGCTGCTCGCCGTCAACCCGCGCAAGCAGTGGCGCGAGCTGATGGAGGCGCGCCGCCATCTGTACACCGAGGTCGCCCGGGTGGTCGTGGCCACCGACGGCCGCACACCCGACGAGGTCGTCGACGCGGTCCTCGACGCACTGGAGTTGAAGCAGGCATGACGCAGCAGCCGGAGCAGCAGATCACCCGGATCCAGGTGGCCGGCACCGCGGGCACCGACCCGTACGAGGTCCTGGTCGGCCGGCAACTCCTCGGCGAGCTCGGCTCGCTGATCGGGGACCGGGCCAAGCGGGTGGCGATCGTGCACCCCGAGGCGCTCGCCGAGACCGGGGACGCGCTCCGCGCCGACCTGGCCGAGCAGGGCTTCGAGGCCGTCGCCATCCAGGTGCCGAACGCGGAGGAGGCCAAGACCGCGGAGGTCGCCGCCTACTGCTGGAAGGCGCTCGGCCAGTCGAACTTCACCCGTTCCGACGTGATCGTCGGCGTGGGCGGCGGCGCGACCACGGACCTCGCCGGGTTCGTGGCGGCGACCTGGCTGCGCGGGGTCCGCTGGATCGCCGTGCCGACCACGGTCCTGGCGATGGTCGACGCGGCCGTCGGCGGCAAGACGGGGATCAACACCGCCGAGGGCAAGAACCTCGTCGGCTCCTTCCACCCGCCGGCCGGTGTCCTGTGCGACCTGGCCGCCCTCGACTCGCTCCCGGTCAACGACTACGTGTCCGGGCTCGCCGAGATCATCAAGGCCGGCTTCATCGCCGACCCGAAGATCCTGGAGCTGATCGAGGCCGACCCCGAGGCCGCGCGCACCCCGGCAGGACCGCACACCGCCGAGCTCGTCGAGCGCTCGATCAAGGTCAAGGCCGAGGTCGTCTCCGGCGATCTCAAGGAGTCCGGTCGCCGCGAGATCCTCAACTACGGGCACACGCTGGCCCACGCCATCGAGAAGAACGAGCGCTACAAGTGGCGGCACGGCGCCGCCGTCTCGGTCGGCATGCACTTCGCGGCCGAACTGGGGCGGCTCGCGGGTCGCCTGGACGACGCGACCGCGGACCGGCACCGCGCCGTCCTCGAGTCCGTCGGACTCCCGCTGAGCTACCGCTACGACCAGTGGCCCAAGCTCCTGGAGACCATGAAGGTCGACAAGAAGTCCCGCGGCGACGTGCTGCGCTTCATCGTCCTCGACGGCCTCGGCAAGCCCACCGTCCTGGAGGGCCCCGACCCGGCCGTTCTGCTCGCCGCGTACGGCGAAGTGGCCGAATAGCGCTGCTCGTTCGGCTTCGGGCACTTTGTGACCTCCCCGGCCGTTCACACAAGGCCGGCCGGGGACGGTACCGTTCGGTAGCGCCGTGTTCGGCGCCCCAGTGACCGTTGTACGAGATGGAGTGGCACCGGATGCAGCACGCAGGGGGTTCTCCGCTGCCACCGCCCCCTCGACCGGGGCACGGGCCTGCCGGTCCGTGGACCGGCGCGCCCCAGGCGGCACAGCCGCCCCAGCCCCCGGGCACGCCCGGCTTCGCGGGGGCGCCGCAGCACCGGCCGCCGCCCCCGCCGCACCCGCAGGCTCCCCGGCCCGGACCGGCCCGGGGCCCGCAGCCCCAGCCTCAGCCTCAGCAGGCGGGTCCCCGGCCGCCTCTCGCTGGCCAGCCGCCGCTGCGGGACACCACGGGGCACGTGGCGCTCCCGCCCGGCGGCCCGGTCGCCGTGCCGAGTCCGCCGCCCGCCCAGGCCCCCGTCGACCCGGCCGGGACGACCCTGGCCGTGCTCCTGATAGGCCCCGCCGGCGCGGGCAAGACGAGCGTGGCCAAGTACTGGGCGGAGCGCCGCCAGGTGCCGACCGCGCACATCAGCCTGGACGACGTCCGCGAGTGGGTGCGCTCGGGCTTCGCCGACCCCCAGACCGGGTGGAACGACAACAGTGAGGCGCAGTACCGGCTGGCCCGCCGCACCTGCGGCTTCGCCGCGCGGAACTTCCTGGCCAACGGGATCTCGTGCATCCTCGACGACGCCGTCTTCCCCGACCGGCCCGTCGTCGGCCTCGGCGGCTGGAAGCGGCACGTCGGCCCCGGCCTGCTGCCCGTCGTCCTGCTGCCCGGTCTGGAGATCGTCCTCGAGCGCAACGCCCAGCGCAGTGGGAACCGCCGGCTGACCGACGAGGAAGTGGCCAGCATCCACGGCCGCATGGCGGGCTGGTACGGATCGGGCCTGCCCATCATCGACAACTCGCAGCTGGACGTGCCCGCCACCGCCCAGGTCCTCGACGACGTCCTCGCGCGCGCCATCGCGAGCCCGCCCAGCTGGTGAGGGTGCGGCGCTGACCTGCCCCGGCCGAGAGGGCCGCCCCGTCCGGACGCGCTGAACCGGCCGGGTCGCGCCCGCGCTCGTAGGCTCGATTCCATGTCAGAGGTGCACGCGGCCCGCCGGGACCGGCTCCGAGAGCGCGCGACGGCGGGCGGCAGCGCCGCCGCCCTGGTGTCGCGGCCTGCCAACGTCCGCTATCTCACCGGAGCGGCGCCGCCCGGCGCGGTGCTGCTGCTCGGCGGGGAGGCCGGCGGCAGCGGCGACGTGCTGCTGTGCGCGAGCCCGCCGAGCGGTCAGATCGCCGAGGGCCGTACCGACGAGAGCCTGCGGGTGCAGGTCCTGGCCACGCCCGCGGGTGACCCGGCCGTCGCCGGGGCCGACGTCGCGGCCGCCCAGGGCGCCGACTCGCTCGCGGTCGAGGAGCACGACCTGACGGTCGCCCGCCATCGCGCGCTGGCCTCCGTCGCGCCCCGGCTGCAGCTCACCGACCTCGACCGGGCCGTCGAACAGCTGCGGTTCGTCAAGGACGAGGACGAGATCTCCTGCCTGCGGATCGCCGCCGAGATCGCCGACCAGGCGCTCGGCGAACTCCTGGAGTCGATCCTCGTCGGCCGCACCGAGCGCCATCTCGCCCTGGAGCTGGAGCGCCGGCTGGTCGACCACGGCGCCGACGGCCCGGCCTTCCCGACGTCCGTGGGGACGGGCCCGCACTCCGGCCGCGGTGGCCACCGGCCCAGTGACCGGCGCGTCGAGGAGGGGGATTTTCTCTCCGTGTGCCTCGGCGCGACCTACCGCGGGTACCGCTGCGAGATCGGCCGCACCTTCGTCATCGGCACGACCCCCGCGGACTGGCAGATCGAGCTCTACGACCTCGTCTTCGCCGCTCAGCGGGCCGGCCGGGAGAGTCTCGTGCCCGGCGCCGAGTGCCGTGAGGTGGACCGGGCCGCCCGTCATGTCCTGGACGCGGCGGGGTACGGTGACGGGCTCGCACAGCTGTCAGGACACGGGGTGGGGCTCGAAATCGACGAGGACCCGCAGCTGGCCCCCGCGGCCATGGGTAAACTGGACGCTTGTGTGCCGGTCACCGTCGAACCGGGGGTCCACCTCCCGGGCCGGGGCGGCGTCCGGATCGATGACACGCTCGTCGTCCGCCCCGAGGCGGACGGCGGACCCGAGCTACTCACCATCACGACCAAGGAGCTGCTCGCGCTGTAGCCGTCGGCTGCGGCGCTGTGCCCCCGGGTCGTCCACGTCAGTCCAGGAGATTCCGCAACCGTGGCTTCCACGAACGACCTCAAGAACGGCCTGGTGCTCAAGCTCGACGGGGGCCAGCTCTGGTCCGTCGTCGAGTTCCAGCACGTCAAGCCCGGCAAGGGCCCGGCCTTCGTGCGCACCAAGCTGAAGAACGTGCTCTCCGGCAAGGTCGTCGACAAGACGTTCAACGCCGGCGTCAAGGTCGAGACGGCCACGATCGACAAGCGCGACATGCAGTTCTCGTACATGGACGGCGACTACTTCGTCTTCATGGACATGGAGACCTACGACCAGCTGCACGTCGACCGCAAGGCCGTCGGCGACGCCGCCAACTTCCTGATCGAGGGCTTCACCGCCACGGTCGCCCAGCACGAGGGCGAGGTGCTCTTCGTCGAGCTGCCGGCCGCCGTCGAGCTCACCATCCAGGAGACCGAGCCGGGCGTCCAGGGCGACCGCTCCACCGGCGGCACCAAGCCGGCCACCCTGGAGACGGGCCACCAGATCCAGGTCCCGCTCTTCATCACGACGGGCGAGAAGATCAAGGTCGACACCCGTGACAGCGGCTACCTCGGCCGGGTGAACAGCTAACCGTGGCTGCCCGTAACACGGCCCGCAAGCGCGCCTTCCAGATCCTCTTCGAGGCAGACCAGCGCGGCGCCGACACCCTGACGGTCCTCGCGGACTGGATCCGGCACTCCCGCAGCGACACGCGGCAGCCGCCCGTCAGCGAGTACACGATGGAGCTGGTCGAGGGGTACGCCGCCAAGGCGGCCCGGATCGACGAGCTCATCTCGCAGTACGCCGTCGGGTGGACCCTCGACCGGATGCCGGTCGTCGACCGCAACATCGTGCGGATCGGCGCCTACGAGCTGGTCTGGGTCGACGGGACCCCGGACGCCGTGGTGCTCGACGAGGCCGTCTCGCTGGCCAAGGAGTTCTCCACCGACGAGTCCCCGGCGTTCATCAACGGACTTCTGGGCCGCTTCAAGGACCTGAAGCCCACGCTCCGCCGCGACGAGGCATAACGCCCCGGCACCGGGCATTCCACCGGGCCCGAAGCAGAACCTGAACAATGTTCTGCTTCGGGCCTGGTGCGTTCCCGGGGCACCTGACTAGGTTCTGTCCATGTCACCGACAGGCCCCGCAGGGCTCCCTGCCCGGGTGCGCATCGGCTACGGCCTGGGCTCCTTCGCCACCGGCACCTTCGGCACCGTCCCCGGACTGCTGCTGCTCTACTACCTGACCGACGTGCTCGGCGTCGGCGCGGGACTCGCGGGCCTGCTCGTGTTCCTGCCCAAGGCGTGGGACGTCCTGCTCAACCCCTGGATCGGCAGCCTCTCCGACCGCAGCACCCGCGCACGCCTCGGCCCGCGCCGCTCCTGGATGCTGCTCGGCGCGGTCACCCTGCCCGTCTGCTTCGCCGCCCTGTTCGCCGCGCCGGGTGGCCTCGAGGGCGGACCTGCCGCCGCCTACGTCGCCGTCCTCTTCCTGCTCGCCGCCTCCGGCTACGCCTGCTTCCAGGTCCCCTACGTCGCCCTGCCCGCCGAACTCACGGCCGACCCCGACGAGCGGGCCCGCGTCATGTCCTGGCGCGTGGCCTTCCTCGCCGTCGCGATCCTGCTCTCCGGCGCCGTCGCACCGCTCCTCGCGGGCGCCTCCGGCGACGACCGGGGGAGCCCCGGCGGCTACCGCCTGATGGGCCTCGTCATCGGCGCCCTGCTCGCCGCCGGCATGCTCGCGGCCGTCCTCTGCACCGCGGGCACCCGCAGCGTCATCAGCACGACCGGCGAACCGAGTCTGCGGGCGCAACTGCGCGCCGCCCGGGGGAACGCTCCCTTCGGACGGCTGCTCGGCGCCTTCGTCGTCCAGGCCGCGGCGACCGGCCTGATGCTCGCCGGCACCCAGTACTTCGCCACGTACATCCTCGACCGGCCCGGCGCCACGACCCTGCTCTTCGCCTGCCTGATCGTGCCGTCGCTGCTCGCCATGCCGCTCTGGCTCGCGCTCGGCCGCCGCACCGGCAAACGCGACGCGGCGATCGGCGCCTCCCTGTGCTTCCTCGCCGGGGCCGTCGTCGCGGCCTGCGGGCGGGCGCTGCCGGCCCCCGCGATCTACGCGGGCGTCGCGGTCGCGGGCATCGGCTACGCGGGCATGCAGATGCTGCCGATGGCCATGCTCGGCGACGCGATCGCCGCCGACGCCTACCGCAGCGGACGGCGCCGGGCCGGAGTCTTCACCGGCTTGTGGACCGCGGGGGAGACGCTCGGACTCGCGCTGGGGCCCGGCCTGTTCGGCCTCGTCCTCGCGCTCGGCGGCTTCGCCTCCTCCGACGCCGACCACCGCGTCGCCCAGCCCGACTCCGCGCTCACCGCGATCGTCGTCGGATTCGGCGCACTGCCCGCGCTGCTCCTGCTGCTCAGCCTCCCGCTGCTGGCCCGTTACCGCCTCACGGAGGCCGAACTGACCCGGCTGCGCGACACGGCCGCACCGGCCGCCGCGCCGCCCGACCCGCCTGCCGCCCCGCCCTGTGCCCCGCGAGACGAGGAGTCCGTATGACGACCACCGGCGACGACGCCGAAGCCGAAGCCCTCCTGGCCCGGCTCACCGCCCTGCGCGCCGGGGACCTCCCGGTGCACGGCGGGCGCACCATGGCCTACGTCTACGACGCGGGCCTGACCGGCCTCGAGGAGCTGGCGGACGCCGCGTCCGCCGCCTTCGCCGGGGTCAACGGGCTCGACATGACCGCCTTCCCGAGCGTCGTCGAGCTGGAGAACGACCTCGTGCGCCGGGCCACCGCCCTGCTCGGCGGCGCCGCGGGCACCTTCACCAGCGGCGGCACCGAGAGCTGTCTGCTCGCCGTCCTGACCGCCCGGCAGCACGCCCGCCGCGTGCGCGGGATCACGGCGCCCGAGCTGGTCCTGCCCGAGACCGCGCACGCCGCCTTCCACAAGGCCGCCGAGCTGTTCGGGCTCACCGTCCGGTCCGTGCCCGTCGATCCGGAGACCTTCCGGGTGCGCCCCGCCGACATGGCCGCGGCGCTCACGGACGCGACCGCCCTCGTCGTCGTCTCGGCCCCCTCGTACGCCCACGGCGTCATCGACCCGGTCGCCGAGGTCGCGGCCGAGGCGGCGCGGCGCGGAGTGCTGTGCCACGTCGACGCGTGTATCGGCGGCTGGTACCTCGGGCACCTGCGGCGGGCGGGCCTCGGCGGGCGGGATGCCCCGGGAATTCCGGACACGCCGCAGGTGCCGGACTTCGACCTCTCCGTCCCCGGGGTCACGTCCCTCTCCGTGGACCTCCACAAGTACGCCTACACCCCCAAGGGC
>NZ_WWIA01000585.1 GCF_009870065.1 Streptomyces sp. SID5785
CACCCCGTGGCGCACCGACTGGTCGAGCCAGACCGGCGCCAGCCAGCTCGGCATCCTGCACGGCTCCACCTACGACCTGCCGGCCTTCCGCTGGTACGAGAAGGACACCGGCGAGATCCAGGTGTCCAACCGCCCGACGAGCGCCGCCGAGCTGCAGCGCCGCGCCGTCGAGCGCACCGGGGACGGCGGGCTGCTCACCTTCGACGGCGCCAGCCGCGGCAACCTCTTCAGCGGCGGCGCCGAGCAGGTCGCCCTCGTGCTGTCCGTCGCCGCCCGCCGCGGCAGACAGAACCGCTCGCGCGCCGGGTACTTCGCCTACTTCTCCGACCCGGCCAACGCGGTCCGCACCGCCCTCTCCTTCGGCGCCGAGGTCGGCCGCGAGATCGGCCAGTCCACCCGGGCCCGGATCCGCCGGCAGCGCCCACGGATCGGCCGCGGCGGGCTCTACCCGTTCATCCGCGCCTTCGCCACGGTCGTCGAGCGGGACGTCGTCGTCGCCGCCGTCATGGGCGACCTGCTGGCCGGGCGCACGGCCGTCTACGCCGACCTCGTCGCCTACGACGAGGTCGCCCACCACTCGGGCCCCTTCAGCCGGGACGCCGAACAGGTCCTCCAGCGGCTCGACCGCTCCCTCGCCCTGATCGCCAAAGCCGCCGACCACGCCCCGCGCCCGTACCGCATCGTCGTCCTGTCCGACCACGGCCAGAGCCCCGGCGAGACCTTCCACGCCCGCTACGGACTGACCCTCCAGGAGCTGGTCAGGGCCGGCTGCGGACTGCCCGTGCCGCGCCGCGCCCGGCGCACCCACAGTGGCGCCGAGGCCCGCTCCGCGGTGCGCGCCGCGCTGCACCGGCCCGTCGAGCGGACCGAACAGCCGCCCCGCCGCGGCGGCCGCAGCGAGCCCGTCGTCCTCGCCTCCGGGAACCTGGGTCTCGTCTCCTTCCCCGACGTCCCGCACCGCATGACCCGCGAGGAGCTCGACGCCCGGCACCCGGCCCTGCTCACGACCCTGGCCAACCACCCGGGCATCGGGTTCCTCCTCGTCCGCAGCGCCGAGCACGGCGGAGTCGTCCTCGGCGCCCGCGGCGACGAGGTGCCGCTCGCCGACCTCACCGACGGCAAGGGACCGCTCGCCGGGTTCGCGCCCGGGGCCGCCGACGCGGTGCGCCGCACCCACTCCTTCCCGCACACCGCGGACATCATGGTCAACTCCTGGTACGACCCGCTGGACGGCGAGGTGCTCGCCTTCGAGGAGCAGATCGGCTCGCACGGCGGGCTCGGCGGCGCCCAGGGCCGGCCCTTCCTGCTGTCCCCGCCGCAGCTGTCGCCGCCGGCCGCGGACGGCGCCGAGATCGTCGGCGCCGAGCAGGTGCACCAGGTGCTGCGCCGGTGGCTGCGCGAGTGCGACGGACCGCAGGTGCCGGTGGAGAATTCCCCGGCCGGCGACCGCGGCATCGCATCATTTGCGGCGCTGCCCCCCGAGGCGCGGGAGGAATCCGCCTGATTTGGCGGGTGGTGTCCGGCCGCCGGAGCATGGACCGCCGCCCGGCGATCCCGAGGCGGTCCCTGCACGACCGAGAGGCACCCCCATGCACGACACCGGCACCGCCGTTCAGACCCCGGCGGAGAGCGCACCGGGGGAGCCCGACCGGACCCCGCCGACAGCCGGCACCGGCGCGAGCCGGCACACCCGCCGCTTCGGCCTCCCCGTCGCCACGGCGCTCGTCATGGGGAACATCATCGGCGGGGGCATCTTCCTGCTCCCCGCCTCCGTCGCCCCGTACGGCACCGTCAGCCTGCTCGCCTTCGGCGTGCTCACCGTCGGGGCGATCGCGCTCGCCCTCGTCTTCGGCCGGCTCGCGCACCGCCACCCGAAGACCGGCGGGCCCTACGTCTACGCCCGCGAGGCCTTCGGCGACTTCGCCGGGTTCCTCGCCGCGTGGAGCTACTGGATCACCGCCTGGGTCTCCAACGCGGCGCTGGCCGTCGCCGCCGTCGGCTACGTCGACGTGCTGACACCGCTGCACGGCTCCACGCTGTGGACCCTGCTCGCCGCGCTCGCCTGCCAGTGGCTGCCCGCCCTGTCCAACCTCGCCGGCACCCGCTGGTTCGGCGCGGTCCAGCTCGTGTCCACGGTGCTGAAGTTCGCCCCGCTGCTGCTCGTCGCGATCGGCGGCCTGTTCTTCTTCGACGCGGACAACCTCGGCCCGTTCCGCGCGGGCGGTGAGTCCACGCTCGGCGCCGTGTCCGCGTCCGCCGCGATCCTGCTGTTCAGCTACATCGGTGTCGAGTCCGCCTCGGTCAGTGCCGGCGAGGTCCGCAACCCCCAGCGCAACGTGGGCCGCGCCACCGTCCTCGGCACCGCCCTCGCGGCCCTCGTCTACCTGCTGTGCACGGTCGCCGTGTTCGGCACCGTCGCGCACGGCCGGCTCGTCGACTCCAAGGCCCCGCTCTCCGACGCCGTCAACGCCATGTTCGGCGGCACCTGGGGCGGCACCGCCGTCGCGGTCGCCGCCCTCGTCTCGATCGTCGGCGCGCTCAACGGCTGGACCCTGCTCAGCGCCCAGACCCCGTACGCCGCCGCGAAGGACGGCCTGTTCCCCGCCGCGTTCGCCCGGCGCAGCCGCGGCATCCCCACCTTCGGTGTCGTCGTCGCCGTCGGCCTCGCGTCGCTGCTGACCGTCTACAACTACACGGTGGGCTCGGCGGGCGTCTTCGAGACCCTGGTCCTCGTGACCACGTTCACCGCCACCGTCCCCTATCTGCTGGCCACGGCCGCGCAGATCTACTTCCTGCTGTCCGGCCGGGGTGACCGCGTGCGGCCCGCCCGGCTCGCCCGGGACCTCGTGCTCGCCGTCGCCGCGTTCGGGTTCTCGATGTGGCTGGTCGGCGGCGCCGGGTACGCGGCTGTCTACCAGGGCGTGCTGTTCCTCTTCGCCGGCGTCCTCGTCTACGCGTGCATGGCGGCCCGCAGGACACGCGGCGCGTCCCGGGCGTAGCGCCCCGGACGGCTGGCGCGGGCAGGTCCTGCGGGTGCGACGAGCGGGGATGTGGTCGGATGGACTCGCATACCTCCCGGAAACGGAAAGGACCCATCGTGGCTACCACGCGCTCCGCCCACACCGTGTGGGAAGGCAACCTGCTCGAGGGCAGCGGCACCGTCACCTTCGACTCCTCCGGCATCGGCCAGCAGCCGGTGTCCTGGCCCTCCCGCGCCGAGCAGGCGAACGGGAAGACCAGCCCCGAGGAGCTGATCGCCGCCGCGCACTCGTCCTGCTTCTCCATGGCGCTCTCGCACGGCCTGGCCGGCGCCGGCACCCCGCCCACCAAGCTGGTCACCTCGGCCGACGTCACGTTCCAGCCCGGCGAGGGCATCAAGGGCATCCACCTCACCGTCGAGGGCGAGGTGCCGGGCCTCGACGAGCAGGCCTTCCAGGCGGCCGCCGAGGACGCGAAGAAGAACTGCCCGGTCAGCCAGGCGCTGAGCGGCACGACCATCACCCTGTCGGCCAAGCTCTCCTGACACGGGCGAGCCGTCCGCCGTGCTCCGTGCCGCGGGTGTGCCCGCGGCACGGCTCAGTCCAGGTCCGCGCGGAACTTGCGCAGCAGCTCCACCGTGCGCTCGGTGCCCGCGGCCTGCGCCACCAGGTGGTCGAGGACTTCCAGATGGGTGCTGACCTCGTCCCGCGAGTCCAGGTAGAGGGCGCCCGTGACGTACTCGCTGAAGACCATGTCGGGCAACTCCCGCACCGGGAACCGGAACAGGCTGAACGGACCGAACGTCGCGGGGTGCGGCCCCGTCGCGAACTCGGCCAGCTGCAGCGTCACATGGGGCAGCCGCGCCACCTCGATCAGCCGGTCGAGCTGGCCGCGCAGCACCGCGGGTCCGCCCGGCGGTCGCCGCAGCACCGTCTCGTCCATGACGACCCACAGGTGCGGCGCGTCCTCCCGCTCGAGCAGCGACTGGCGCGCCATGCGCAGCGACACGTGCCGCTCGATCTCCTCGGGCCGCGAGCGCCCCACGGTGCCCGCGTCGAACACGGCGCGCGCGTACGCCTCGGTCTGCAGCAGCCCCGGCACGAAGTGCGGTTCGTAGGAGCGGATCAGCTCGGCGGCGCCCTCCAGGCTCACGTAGAGGCTGAACCACTCGGGCAGCACGTCGTGGTACCGCTGCCACCAGCCGGGCAGGTTGGCCTCCTCGGCCAGCGCCACGAACGCCTCGATCTCGGCCTCGCCGATCCCGTACAGCTCCAGGAGCATCTGCACGTACGGGATCTTGAGGGCCACCTCGGCCGTCTCCATGCGGCGGATCGTCGCCCCGGTCACCCGCAGTGCGCGGGCCGCCTCGTCCCGCTTGAGGCCCTTGGCCTCCCGCAGGTCCTGCAGGCGTCTGCCCAGGACGACCTGGCCCACGGTGGGGGCGGGCCGTCGTTCACTCACGTCACGTCTCCCCACGTGCCGGCCGACGACGGACAGCGGCTACGACCCGGTGCGCTCCCACCCCCGACGCTCCGGCCGCGCGGCGAGCCGCCGCGGATCGCGGCTGCGGTAGACCACGTACGGTCGGAACAGGTACTGCACCGGCGCGCTGAACATATGCACGAGCCGGGTGAACGGTACCAGTGCGATGAGGAGCATGCCCACCACCGCGTGGATCTGGTAGAGCACCGGCACCCCCTCCATCCGGTACGTGTCCGGGCTCAGGGTGAACAGGCTGCGGGCCCACGGGCCGATCGTCTCGCGGTAGTTGTAGCCGTCGCCCGTGGAGTGCATGAGCTTGGCGACCATGCCCAGCACGAGCGCGCCGAGCAGGAACACGTACATCAGCTTGTCGTTGCGGGTCGTCGCCTTGAAGACCGGGGCCTTCGTGCGCCGCCGGTACACGAGCAGGAAGATCCCGCACACCGCGAGCACGCCCGCGAACGTGCCGCCGATCAGCGAGAACATGTGGTACGTGTGCTCGCTGACGCCCACCTTGTCCGTCCACGACATCGGGATGAACAGGCCGACGAGATGGCCGACCAGGACGAACAGGATGCCGTAGTGGAAGACCGGTGAGGCGATGTTGAGCAGCTTCGACTCGTAGACCTGTGAGGAGCGCGTCGTCCAGCCGAACTTGTCGTAGCGGTAGCGCCAGATCGTGCCCGCGACGAGCAGCACGAAGGCCACGTAGGGCAGGACGCCCCAGATCAGGGTGGTCACGGGGCGTGCTCCTTCACCAGCAGCGGCAGTTCGCCGAGTTCGGGGCGGAAGCCGAAGGGTTCGAGGCCGACGTCCTCGCGGGGCGGTCCCGACCGGGCCAGCGCCAGCGCCTCGGCGCGGTCCTTGGGGGAGGGGCCCGGCAGCGTCGCGCACACGGCGTCCAGGACGGCCGCGTACGGGGTGCCGTGCTCGCTCAGCGCGATCCGCAGCAGCTCGAGCCCGCTGCGGTGGTCCTCGAGGAGGAAGGGCCCGGCCTGCGCGGAGAACTCCAGGACCGCCGGCAGGAAGTCCGGCAGCTCCTCGCCGGTGAACTCCATGCCGTGCTCCCGGTAGATCTCCTTCATGCGCACGAGGGACATCCCGCGCCGGCGTGTGTCCCCGTCCCGCCACCAGGTCAGGTACAGGCTGTGCCGGTTCTTGAAGTCGAAGACCCGCACGTAGTGGGCCGCCAGCTCCTGCGGCGGCGTCGCCTCGGCGTGGTCCACGAACGGGGCGAGCGCGGGCGCCGCGGCCCGCACCAGCGGCAGCCGCCCGTACAGCTCCTCGTCGGGGTACGTGAGGCAGAGCGCGGCCGCCTGGTACAGCAGCCCGGTACGGTCCGTCACGGGGTCTCCTCCTCCTTGTCGGCGGTCTGGCGGCGTTTGGTCAGGTGGAAGCTCTCCACGGACACGACGGGCAGCAGCTTGCGGCCGCCGGTCGTGGTGGTGCCGGAGTCGCCGCCGAAGGGGCCCTCGCCGCCCATCCCGGGCCCGTCCTCGTAGTCGAGCGAGCAGGAGTCGGGCAGCGCCGACTCCTCGAGACGCTGCGCGTCGCCCACCGCCGCCGTCGGGATCACGTACCGGTCCTCGTACTTGGCGATCGCCAGCAGCCGGTACATCTCCTCGATCTCGACGGCCGACATGCCGACCGAGTCGGCGATCGAGGCCTCCGGCCGGTCGCCCAGGTTGATCGCCCGCATGTGGGAGCGCATCGCGGCCAGCTTCTCCAGCGAGGCCCGCACCGGCGCCACGTCTCCGGCCGTGAAGATCTCCGCCAGGTACTCCAGCGGGATGCGCAGCGTGTCGATCGCCCCGAACAGGTTGGCGTGGTCCTCGCCGTCGTGCCCGGTCTCGGTGAGCGCGTCCACGACCGGCGACAGCGGCGGGATGTACCAGACCATCGGCATCGTGCGGTACTCCGGGTGCAGCGGGAGCGCCACCTTGTACTTGCTGATCAGCGCGTGCACGGGGGAGCGGCGCGCCGCCTCCACCCAGTCGAAGGGGATGCCCGCCTCCTCGGCGGCCCGCTGCACGCGGGGGTCCTCCGGATCGAGGAAGACGTCCAACTGTGCTTCGTACAGGCCCTGTTCGTCCTGGGTCTGCGCGGCCTCGGTCACCTTGTCGGCGTCGTAGAGGATCACACCGAGGTAGCGCAGGCGCCCCACGCAGGTCTCCGAGCAGACCGTCGGCAGGCCCACCTCGACGCGCGGGTAGCACATCGTGCACTTTTCGGCCTTGCCGGTGCGGTGGTTGAAGTACACCTTCTTGTACGGGCAGCCCGTCACGCACATCCGCCAGCCGCGGCAGTGGTCCTGGTCGACGAGGACGATGCCGTCCTCCGCGCGCTTGTACATGGCGCCGGAGGGGCAGGACGCGACGCAGGACGGGTTCAGGCAGTGCTCGCAGATGCGCGGCAGATAGAACATGAAGGTCTGCTCGAACGCGAACTTGACCTTGTCCGCCGCCTGCTGACGGGTCTTCTGCACCATCGGGTCGAGGTCGCCGTACTGCGGGGCGCCGCCCAGGTTGTCGTCCCAGTTCGAGGACCACTCGATCTTCATCGGCTTGCCGGTGATCTGCGACAGCGGCCGCGCCACCGGATAGTCGTCGCCGAGCGGGGCGTCGGTCAGGTTCTTGTAGTCGTACGTCCAGGGCTCGTAGTAGTCCTTGATCTCGGGCAGCCTGGGGTTGGAGAAGATGCCGGCGAGCTTGCGGAAGCGGCCGCCGCCCTTGAGCTTGAGGGCGCCCTTCTTGTTGAGCTCCCAGCCGCCGCGCCACTTGTCCTGGTCCTCGTAGCGGCGCGGATAGCCCTGGCCCGGACGGGTCTCGACGTTGTTGAACCAGACGTACTCCATGCCGTTGCGGTTGGTCCACGCCTGCTTGCAGGTGACCGAGCAGGTGTGGCAGCCGATGCACTTGTCGAGGTTCATCACCATGGCGATCTGCGCCATGCAGCGTCCGATCGTGCCTTCGTCACGGGGCATCAGTTCAGTACTCCACCTTCTGGCTGCGGCGCCGGATGACTGTGACCTCGTCGCGCTGGTTGCCCGTCGGGCCGAGGTAGTTGAACGCCCACGACAGCTGGGCGTATCCGCCGATGAGATGGGACGGCTTGAGGATCAGGCGGGTCAGCGAGTTGTGGATGCCGCCGCGCCGGCCGGTGGTCTCCGCCTTCGGGACGTTCACCGTGCGCTCCTGCGCGTGGTGCATGAAGACCGTGCCGGCCGGCATGCGGTGCGAGACGATCGCGCGCGCCACGACCACTCCGTTGCGGTTGACCGCCTCGATCCAGTCGTTGTCCTTCACGCCGATCGCGTCCGCGTCCTGGGGCGCCATCCAGATGGACTGGCCGCCGCGCGAGAGCGCCAGCATGAACAGGTTGTCCTGGTACTCGGAGTGGATCGACCACTTGTTGTGCGGGGTGAGGTAGCGGACGGTCACCTCCTTCTCGCCGTCCGGGCCGAGGCGTGGCTCGCCGAACAGCCGGTTCATGTCCAGCGGTGGCCGGTACACCGGCAGCGCCTCGCCCAGTTCGTGCATCCAGTCGTGGTCGAGGAAGAACTGCTGACGGCCGGTGAGTGTGTGCCAGGGCTTGAGGTGCTCGGTGTTGAGCGTGAACGCCGTGTACCGGCGGCCGCCCGACTCGCTGCCCGACCACTCCGGCGAGGTGATCACCGGCACGGGCGCGGCCTGCGTGTCCGCGTACGTGATGCGTTTGCCCTCGTGCTCGGCCGCCAGGTGCGCCATCTCCTGGCCGGTGCGGGCCTCCAGGGTGTGGAAGCCCTGGGTGGCGAGCCGGCCGTTCGTGGTGCCGGACAGCGCGAGGATGGTGTTCGCCGCCTTGACCGCCGTGTCGAGCGCGGGGCGGCCGTCGGCGGGGCCGCCGCGCACCGTGCCGTTGCGCTCGCGCAGTTCGTCGACCTCCTGGTCGGGGCGGAGCGCGATGCCCTTGGCGGGCAGGCCCAGGTCCTCCACCAGCGGGCCGAGCGCGGCGAACTTCGCGCCGATCGCCGTGTAGTCCCGCTCGACGACCACGAGGTTCGGCAGCGTCTTCCCGGGGACCGGTTCGCACTCGCCCTTGCGCCAGTCAAGGACGACGCCGCCCGGCTGCGCGATCTCCCCCGGGGTGTCGTGCTGGAGCGGCGCCGCCACGAGGTCTTTGCGCACGTCCAGGTGCCCGGCGGCCAGCGTGCTCAGCTTCTCCGCGAGCGCCTTGAAGGTGTCGAAGTCGGTGCGGGCCTGCCACGGCGGGTCCACGGCCGGGGTGAACGAGTGGACGTAGGGGTGCATGTCCGTCGACGACAGGTCGTGCTTCTCGTACCAGGTCGCGGCGGGCAGCACGACGTCGGACAGCAGCGTCGAGGACGTCTGCCGGAAGTCGAGGGAGAGCAGCAGGTCGAGCTTGCCTTCGGGGGCCTCGTCCCGCCAGGTCACCGTCGAGGGCCGCTCGTCGGGCGCGGCCTCCTCGGCGCGCAGCGAGGACTGCGTGCCCAGCAGGTGCTTCGTGAAGTACTCGGCGCCTTTGGCCGACGAGCCCAGGAGGTTCGCCCGCCACAGGGTCAGCACGCGCGGCCAGTTCTCGGGCGCGTCCGGGTCCTCGCAGGCGAACCTGAGGGTGCCCGCCTTCAGTTCGGACACCGTGTCGGCGACCTCCTGCTCGCCGAGCTCCAGCGGGTTGCGGTCGAACGTCGGGTACGAGGGCATCCAGCCGGACCGGGCCGACAGGGCCAGGCAGTCCGCGCCCGTCATGCCCTCGAAGGCACCCTTGCCGAGCGGCGAGGCCAGCACGTCGGCCCCGAACCGGTCGTAGCGCCACTGGTCCGCGTTGAGGAACCAGTACGCGGCCCCGATCATCTGCCGCGGCGGCCGCGACCAGTCGTTCGCGGAGGCCAGGGACGCCCAGCCGGTCACCGGGCGGCACTTCTCCTGGCCGACGTAGTGCGCCCAGCCGCCGCCGTTCCTGCCCTGGCAGCCGGTCAGCTGGAGCAGCGACAGGAAGCCCCGGTAGATGGTCTCCGAGTGGAACCAGTGGTTGGTGCCGGCCCCCATGAGGATCATGCAGCGCCCGCGCGACTTCTCGGCCGTGCGCGCGAACTCCCGCGCGATCTTCACGCACTTCTCGGCGGGCACCGAGGTCAGTGCCTCCTGCCAGCCGGGTGTGCCGGGCGCGTCCCCGTCCTCGTACGAGGACGGCCACTGCCCGGGCAGACCGTCGCGGCCCACGCCGTACTGGGCGAGCAGCAGGTCGAAGACCGTCGTGACCAGCGGGCCGCCCGCGCCGCCGAGCCGGGTCGCGGGCACCCCGCGCCGGACGGTGTCCCCGGCGCCCTGGCCGTGCTCGCCGCCGTCGGTGTCGAAGCGCGGGAGCAGCACCTCGACGCCGGTCGCGACGTCCGTGCCGTGCAGGCTCAACTGCGGGCTGATGTTGCCCAGTTCGAGGTTCCACTTGCCCTTGCCGGACTCGGTCCAGCGAAAGCCGAGCGAACCGTTCGGCACGGCGGGCCGTCCCGTCGCCTCGTCGAGCACCGCCGTCTTCCACTCGGCGCCCTCGCCGCCCTGCCCCAGATCGGTCGCGCGCAGGAACTTCGACGGGACGTACGCGCCGTCCCGCTCCTCCAGCGTCACCAGGAAGGGCAGGTCGGTGAATTTCTTGACGTAGTCCGAGAAGAACGGGGTCTCCCGGTCGACGAAGAACTCCCTGAGGATCACGTGCCCCATCGCGAGCGCCAGCGCGCCGTCCGTGCCGGGGTGCGGGTGCAGCCACTCGTCGGCGAACTTGGCGTTGTCCGCGTAGTCGGGCGCGACCACGACGACCTTCTGGCCGCGGTAGCGGGCCTCGGCCATCCAGTGCGCGTCCGGCGTCCGGGTCACCGGGACGTTCGAGCCCCACATCATCAGGTACGCGGCGTCCCACCAGTCGCCCGACTCCGGCACGTCCGTCTGGTCGCCGAACACCTGCGGGGAGGCCACCGGCAGGTCCGCGTACCAGTCGTAGAACGACAGCATCGGGGCGCCGATCAGCGACATGAAGCGGGCGCCCGCCGCGTGCGACACCATCGACATCGCGGGGATCGGCGAGAAGCCCGCCACCCGGTCCGGGCCGTACGTCTTGATGGTGTGCACATGCGCCGCGGCCACGATCTCCACGGCCTCGTCCCACGTGGCCCGCACCAGCCCGCCCTTGCCGCGGGCCAGCTGGTACCTGCGCCGGCGCTCCGGATCGGCCTGGAGGTCGGCCCACGCGAGCACCGGGTCCCTCAGCCGCGCCTTCGCCTCCCGGTACATCTCCAGGAGCACGCCCCGGATGTAGGGGTAGCGCACCCGCGTCGGCGAGTACGTGTACCAGGAGAACGCGGCGCCGCGCGGACAGCCCCGCGGCTCGTACTCCGGCCGGTCCGGGCCCACGCTCGGATAGTCCGTCTGCTGCGTCTCCCACGTGATGATGCCGTCCTTGACGTACACCTTCCACCGGCACGAGCCGGTGCAGTTCACGCCGTGGGTCGAGTTCACGACCTTGTCGTGACTCCAGCGGTCCCGGTAGAAGACGTCCCCGTCACGGCCGCCCTTGAGCTGCACGCTGTGCAGGTCCGGGGCCGCCTTGCCGCGGCGGAAGAACCGGCCGGCGCGCAGCAGCGCGGCGTCCGGCTCGGTGGGGATGCCCGTCGTGTCAGTCACCGTGTGCTCCCTAGTCATCCGTCCTTCGGACGCTAAGGGGGGCGGCGGCGGGCCACGACCGGGCCGGGGCCGTACGGGTCAGCGGGCGCTCACCGGGGCGCCGGCCGTGCTCAGCCCGCGGCCGACCGGAGGTACTTCACCGTCGCCGGGTCGGCCGGGAGCAGGGTCTCGATCGCCAGCTCGGCGACCGTCACGTCCATCGGGGTGTTGAACGTCGAGATCGACGCCACGAACGACAGCACGTGCCCCTCGTGCTCGATCACCATCGGCAGCGCGAAGTACGGCACCGGCTCCTGCGGCTCCCGGCCCGCGTCCTGCGCACGCACCGGGTACGCCGCCACCTCCTCGTACAGCTCCCGCAGTGCGTCCGAGCGGGACAGCGCGATCTGCCGCTCCATCTGGGCGAGCAGGTGCCCGCGCCACTCGCGCAGATTGCGGATGCGCGGGGCGAGACCCTCGGGGTGCAGGGTCAGCCGCATCGCGTTGAGCGGCTGCGCGGCCAGCAGGTGCTCGGGCAGGGAGTCCATCAGCAGGGCCATGCCGTTGTTGGCCGCCACCACGTTGTACGTCGCGTCGACGATGAACGCGGGGTAGGGCTCGTAGCCCCTCAGCAGTCGCTCGAGCCCCTCCCGCAGCGCCCCCATCGACGGGTCGTCGAGCGGTGTCTCGGAGAAGCGCGGGGCGTAGCCGGCGGCCAGGAGCAGCGCGTTGCGGTCGCGCACCGGGACGTCGAGGTGTTCGGCGAGCCGCAGGATCAGCTCCTCGCTGGGGCGCGAGCGGCCCGTCTCGACGAAGCTGATGTGCCGGGCCGACGAGTCCGCGCGCAGGGCGAGCTCCAGCTGGCTCACCCGGCGCTGTTCCCGCCAGCTCCGCAGCAGACGGCCCACCTCGGACGGGTTCTTGCGCGCCGCAGTCGTCATGACACGACCGTATCCCGGCGGCGGTGGCAGGCTGGAGGCATGGCTACCACACCGCTCTCGCCGCAGGAGATCGAGGAGCGTCTGGCCGGGCTGCCCGGCTGGTCGCTCGACGGCGACCGGATCACCCGTACCTACCGTCTGAGCTCGCACTTCGCGGCGACCGCCCTGGTCGTGCACATCGCCCAGACCCAGGAGGAGCTGAACCACCACTCCGACCTCACCCTCGGCTACAACACGGTGACCCTCGCCGTGCACTCGCACGACGCGGGCGGCGCCGTCACCGAGAAGGACTTCGCGCTGGCCCGCAGAGTGGAGGAGCTGGCCCCCGGGCACCAGGCCGGCTGAGCCCCGCCCGGCCCCCGGCCCGGGGTCCGTCAGGCGGCGGCGAGCCGGGCCCGCTGGTCCGGTGTCAGGGCCAGCTCGACCGCCGCGAGGCTCTCGTCGATCTGGGCCACGGACGAGGCGCCGACCAGCGGGATCGCCGGGACGTCCGCGCCGATCATCCAGGCGAGCACGACCTGGTTCACGGTCGCTCCCGTCTCCTTCGCCACCGCGCGCAGCGCCGCGAGCCGGGCGGCACGGCTGCCGTGGTCGTGGCCGGGACCCAGCGGCTTGTCCGCACGCACGTAGCCGCCCGACAGGAGCGGCGAGTAGGCGACCAGCGTCAGGTCCGGCTCGGCCCGCACCATGCTGAGCAGGTTCCCGTCGGCGGTGCCGGGCTCCCCGTCCGGGGACAACTGCCCGGGCAGGTCGGTGCGGTGGCGCAGATAGCTGTGCTGGTACTGGAGCAGCTCGTAGCCGGGCAGTCCCTCGGCGCGGGCGGTGGCCCGGGCCCGCTCCACCTGCCACGCCCAGTGGTTGGAGACGCCGAGCAGGCCGACCGTGCCCTCCCGGACCAGCGCCCCGAACTCCCGCACGGTCTCGGCCGGTTCGACCGCCGGGTCCGGGATGTGGGCGTACAGCACGTCGAGCCGCTCCGTCCCGAGCCGCTTCGTGCTGCCGGCCACGGCGGTGCGGATCGCGGCGGCCGACAGCCCCTCGGCGTTGTCGACGTAGCCCGTGCCCGGCGCCAGCGGGGCCGCCCCGAGCTTCGTCGCGATCACGACCTCGTCCCGGATGCCGCGGCTGCGCCGCCAGTTGCCCAGGACCGTCTCGCTCTCGCCGCCGACGCTGCCCGTCTGCCAGAAGGCGTAGTTGTCCGACGTGTCGACGAAGCTGCCGCCCGCCTCCACGTACCGGTCGAGGATCGCGAACGCCGTGCGCTCGTCGGTGAGGGTGCCGAACAGCATGGCGCCGAGGCTGAGCACGCTCACCTCGCGCCGGGTCGCCGGGTCGGTGCCGATCGTGCGGTACGTCATGCCTGTCATGGGTGCCCCCTGGGTGTGGCTCGCCGGTCCCGGCCGCCTGGCGCGACCGGGTACTGACGGGGAGTCAACGTGTTGGAGCGCACCCGAAGTCAAGCGTGTGCCCGCATGACTGCTGTGTGCGGAACCCGCTCAGACCACGTCGAAGGTGGCCGGGTCCGGGCCGAGGCGCCGGTCCTCGTTGAGCGCGCGGATCGCGCCCAGGTCCTCCTCGTCGAGCTCGAAGCCGAACGCGTCGAGGTTCTCCACGATCCGCGACGGCGTCACGGACTTGGGGATCGCCACGTGGCCCGTCTGGACGTGCCAGCGGAGCACGACCTGGGCGGGCGTGCGGCCGTGCTTCTGCGCGATGGCGATGATCGCCGGCACCTCGAGCAGCCCCTTGCCCTGGCCGAGCGGCGACCAGGCCTCGGTCGCGATGCCCAGCTCGGCATGGCGCTCGCGCGCGGCGCGCTGCTGGAGGTGCGGGTGCAGCTCGATCTGGTTCACCGCGGGGATCACGTCGGTCTCGGCGGTCAGCCGGTCGAGGTGCTCGGGCAGGAAGTTGGAGACGCCGATGGCGCGGGCGCGCCCGTCCGCGTAGATCTTCTCCATCGCCTTGTACGTGTCCACGTACGTGTCCCTGGACGGCAGCGGCCAGTGGATCAGGTACAGGTCCACGTGGTCGAGGCCGAGCTTCGCCAGCGACGTGTCGAACGCGCGGAGCGTCGCGTCGTGGCCCTGGTCGGCGTTCCAGAGCTTGGTCGTGACGAAGAGGTCCTCGCGGGGCACGCCCGACGCGGCGATCGCGCGGCCGGTGCCCTCCTCGTTGCCGTAGACCGCGGCGGTGTCGATGCTGCGGTACCCGGCCTCCAGGGCCGTCGCGACCGCCTTCTCGGCCTCGTCGTCCGGCACCTGCCACACGCCGAAGCCGAGCTGGGGCATCTCGACGCCGTTGTTCAGGATGATCGGGGGAACCTTGCTCACGAGGTGTCGGTCCTTAGGTCGTCTGGTCATCGGGGCGCACGGAACCTGCGCCCGTCCTCCCATGGTCAACGATCAGGGGCGGGCGCGCATTCCTGGCGAGACGCCTGCCCGGCGTCTCCCGTCACCAGGATGCCAGTCACGTACGTGAACCGGAGGGCGGGGTCGGTGAGCCCTGTCCGCGGATCACGCGTGGTAGAGGGCCTCCACCTCGGCCGCGTACACGGTCTCGATCGCCTTCCGCTTCAGCTTGAGGGACGGCGTGAGCAGCCCGTGCTCCTCGGTGAACTGGTGGGCGAGGATCCGGAAGGTGCGGATCGACTCGGCCTGGGAGACGAGGGTGTTGGCGGCGACGACGGCGCGCCGCACCTCCATCTCCAGATCCGGGTCGCGCACCAGGTCCGCCGGGGACATCAGCTGCTTGCCACGCATGCCGAGCCAGTGCTCGATGGCCTCGGAGTCGAGGGTGACGAGCGCCGAGATGTAGGGGCGGTCGTTGCCGACGACGATGCACTGCGCGACCAGCGGGTGGTCGCGCACCCGCTCCTCCAGCTGCTGCGGCGAGACGCTCTTGCCGCCGGAGGTCACGAGGATCTCCTTCTTGCGGCCGGTGATCGTCAGATAGCCGTCCTCGTCGAGCGCGCCGAGGTCTCCGGTCGCGAGCCAGCCGTCGTGCAGGGTGGCGTCGGTGGCCTTGGGGTCGTTGAGGTAGCCCTGGAAGACGTTGCCGCCGTGCAGCCAGATCTCGCCGTCGTCCGCGATGTGCACCGTGGTGCCGGGGATGGCCTTGCCGACCGTGCCGTAGCGGGTCTGCTCCGGCGGGTTCGCGGTCGCGGCGGCCGTCGACTCGGTCAGTCCGTACCCCTCGTAGACCGCGACGCCGGCGCCGGCGAAGAACAGGCCCAGTCTGCGGTCCATGCCGGAGCCGCCGGACATGGCCTGGCGCACCCGGCCGCCCATCGCCTCGCGCACCTTGGAGTAGACGAGCTTGTCGAACACCGAGTGCTGCATGCGCAGGGAGGCCGACGGCCCGGGACCGGTGCCGAAGGCCTTCGCCTCCTGCGCGTCCGCGTACTTCACGGCGCAGTCCACGGCCTTGTCGAACGCTCCCGCGCGGCCCTCCTTCTCGGCCTTGCGGCGGGCGGCGTTGTACACCTTCTCGAAGATGTACGGGACGGCTAGGATGAACGTCGGGCGGAACGCCTGGAGGTCGGGCAGCAGCGCCGAGGCGTTCAGCGCCGGCTGGTGGCCCATCTTCACGCCGCCGCGCACCGCGGCGACCTCCACCATGCGCCCGAAGACGTGCGCGAGCGGCAGGAAGAGGAGGGTGGAGGGGGTGCGGTCGCGCTTGGAGGAGAACACCGGCTCCCAGCGCTCGATGACCGTGTCCGCCTCGAACATGAAGTTGCCGTGCGAGATGACGCAGCCCTTGGGGCGGCCGGTCGTGCCCGAGGTGTAGATGACCGTCGCCACGGACTCCGGGGTCACCGCGCGGCGGTGGCGCTGCACCGTCTCGTCGTCGACGTGCGCGCCGGCGGCGGTGACCTGGCCGACCGCGCCGCCGTCCAGCTGCCACAGCCGGCGCAGGTGCGGGAGCCGGTCGATGACGGTCGCCATCGTCATCGCGTGGTCCTCGTGCTCCACGATCGCGGCGGTCACCTGGGCGTCGTACATCATCCAGAAGACCTGCTCGGCGGACGAGGTGGGGTACACCGGGACGACCTGGGCGCCGATGGTCCACAGCGCGAAGTCGAACAGGGTCCACTCGTAGCGCGTGCGGGACATGATCGCGACGCGGTCGCCGAACCGGACGCCCTCGGCGAGCAGCCCCTTGGCCAGCGCGAGCACCTCGTCGCGGAACCGGGCCTGGGTGACGTCCTGCCACTGGCCGGCCGCGTCCTTGCGCCCGAAGGCGATGTGGTCCGGATCCTCCAGGGCTCGGA
>NZ_WWIA01000586.1 GCF_009870065.1 Streptomyces sp. SID5785
GCTTGAGCATCTTGATCCGGTTGACATGGCCCTCGACGACACCGGACTTCCACGGCTGGGAGAGTCCGGCGACGACGGCGTCAAGGTCGCGTTCGAGGTGGTGAGCGAACCGGCAGCAGACGGCTTCAGCCGCGGTCACATGGTGTCGGGCGGGACGGGTGTGGCCTGGTGGTAGTACATCCGCCAGGTTGCGTCTGTACTGTGCCTGCGCCAGAGCGAACTGCGTCGCGCTCTGTTCCCACCCATCGTGGTCTCGAAGGTGAGATGCACCAGCCCGGGTGCCAGGACGACGCCGGTGAACCCTGAGGCCCCATAGCGCGGACCGTCGCCCGTCGCGCCGTCCAGGTCGGGCAGTACGGCGACCATCTCGTCGTACGTCCACCGTCGCCCTGAAGCGCCGACCTCGACAAACTCCGGATCCAGGAGCTCCCGGGCACGTGAGCGTGATGCCCGCACGCGGGGGTCCATGAGGCGCAGCTCGCCTGCGATCGCTTCGCGTACCTCGTCGGTCTCATGACTCATCCAGGCATCCTCGCCCGCTTTGACACCGAGACTACCGAAGAACGCGACACGCCTCGGCCCGGACGATGGGGTGGGTGGCCGGCTGCCGGTCCGAAGCCGTGAGCATGCCTCAGCTCGCCCCGAGAACACAGAGGTCACCGGCTCGACGTGCGACCTCCTGCCCGCAGAAGGCCCAGCCCAGCTGGTGTGACGTGTCAGGGTCCGACAGCCCTGCCAAATCATCGAGGGCATGCTGGGTGAAGCAGCTGAACAAGACGATCGCCCGCTACGGCCGCGTCGACCACCTCTGTACCGACGAGCTCGGGGCTAGATGGAGCTCAACCGGCACGGCGCTGACCTCCTGTTCCACGTCCTGACCGAACGGGAGGAAAAGAACAGCGTCGCCATCGCCTCCAACGAGTCGTTCGGCGGCTGGACGAAGACCTTTACCGACCCGAGGCTCTGCGCGGCGATCGTCGACCGGCTCACCTTCAACGGCGCCATCATCGAGACCGGCACCGACTCCCACCGCCTCGCCAGCACCCGAGCCCGAGCCGAGGAGCCAGGTCACGCTCGCGGCGCCCGGCAGCGAGCGCACGGACAGCAGCGACCTGCGCCACCTTCGAGGGCACGTTCACCTACACCGGCTGGACCCGGTCGTCGGCTGTCGTCACGAGCCGATGCAGAAGAGGTTGCCCTCAGGGTCGGTGAGTACAACCCACTCGCCCATGCTGTCGCTGCGCCGGCCGCCGAGGCGCGTCACGACACTGATCGTCGCCTCGCGATCCTCTGCGGTGCAGTCCATGTGGATCCAGCCGGGATCGCGGCTTGGCTGATCGGTCTTCTGGAACAGCAAGGGCACCCGCCCTCCGCCGGGCTCAAGACGAACGAAGTCGTTACCGGAGTCCTTCGGGGTGCCACCCAGCAGTCGCGACCAGAACGTCGCCAACGCCCATGGGTCTGCGGAGTTGATAGTCACGGTGTGGACCGACATGAGCGCGTTCATGGCGGCACGCTATCCCCCGCCGTCCGTGAACACGGCGCCCTCGCGATCGAGCTCGCACGTCACCGCTGACCGCCCCGAAACGGCCGGCCGCTCAGCCTGCTAGGAGGCGCCGATGCACTAAACTCCCCCGTCTCTGACGCAGCCTGCGGGGAGCCGTCGCGAAGGGTGATGGCGCTGTTCGATTGAGAGGGGCCAAACCCGGTGACTCAACCTGAATGCTCGGCTCGTACCCTCCACACATGACTGATGATCCGTTTCAGTGCCGCTGTGTCCTCTGCCATGACTACGGTGACCGGGACGAAGCGGACCGCATGGATCTGACAGTCATCGAGCACGTGCAGCAGCACGGATCGCACGTCGTGATGGTTCCCGAAGACGAGATCGGCCCTGGATTCGCCTACACGATCGGCCTCGCGCACACTCACGGCGGACCTGAACTGGCCATATTCGGGCTTGATGTCCACGTCATGCACCTCATGCTCAACACCCTCGGAGAGAAGTCCGCCGCAGCCGAGGCGCTGGCGGACGGCCAGAGTCATCCTGACGTGGTCGCCGGTCATAGAGTCGCGCTCAGGCAGGTCAATCGTGGCTGGTACCGGACCTTCTTCGGGCAGGCCATCGGGTTCTACCGGCGGCCGCCTCTTCCTGTGCTGCAAGTCGCGTGGCCTGATGCCGAGGGACGTTTCCACTGGGACGAGCAGAGTGACGAGAGGCATCGCGATTCACAGCCTCAACTGTGGCTGCCTCCGAGTGACCATCCTGTCGGGATCTGGACGGCCGAACTCTGACCTCAAGGGGCCAGGAAGCCGATGGGCTGGCACCCGGACGATGCACTCCTGAAGCAGGATCACCCTGCGCAGGAGTGAGAAACCGGCACGGCCACAGAGCTGTCTCTTGATCTGTTGAAAAGTTACGTGGAGCCTGCCGGGGGTGATCATGTCTCCCCGGTGCAACCACGGACTTGGGAGATGACTTGAGCGGCACGACCGTGCTCACGGAGAAGTGGCCGGTGCTCGGCCAGCACGGGCAGAATGCGGCCTGGCTGACGGTCTGGACGGACCTCTCGGACGTGCACCGCGCAGGATCGCCGCCTACGGCCGGGGGGCTGGCCGAGTACCTGCTGGTGTGCGACCGGGAGGATGTCAACCCGATCGTCGCGAACCGTGCGCATATCGCCTTCTGCGTCCGGGAGTTGAGCTCGCGGCCGCACCGCCGGGTACGAGCGTGATCTCGATCGACTCAGGGGTGCGGCTGGCGAACGCGACGATCCAGCAGCGGCTCGTGCCGGTCCGCCTGTTCTACGACTTCCTCATGGAAGAAGGGCTGCGGGGAATCCAACCCCGGCCGCCGGGGGCCCCACCCCCAGCCGCCGGTGTGACACTGCAGGCTGGTGTGGAGGGCGCCGGGCATCAGGGCGTGTGCGGTGAAGCTGTCGCCGACTCGCCCGGCGCCGGGTGGCCTCGACAGCGAAAGGGCGTTCGCGGTCTTGGGCCGGCCGCAGGCCGGCCACTCCCCGCGAGGGCGGAAGGCGAAGCCGGCGTCGTCCCGCACCACGGAAGACCGCCGGTGACCGGTCAAGCTCACCGCGACGCGACGCGACGGCCTGCGGCCGGCCAGCGCGTCGTGCAAAGGCGGCGGCGAGGATGAAGTGACCCGGGTGGTCGGTGGCGAACTCCCCCCAGCCCTGCTCGGCGTGCCGCTCGGCGCAGGCCACGACGCCCCCCCTTGTTCACCGGTCCGTGCAACGGGCCCTGCCAGGCGGCGGTGAAAACGGCGACGGATCCCCGCTCGGCGACGTCGACCTGGGCGACCCGTAGGTTCTGGCTGCCGGTCGACGTGGCGATGTCCTCGGCGACGCGCTCGCCCGCCGCCGTGCCACGCACAGCGAGAGTGACACTCACCGTGCGCGCGGCTGCCGGGGCACCGGGCGGTCCCGACGCCGAGACCACCCGATGCCCTGGAAACCACGGCTCGGCCGCCGGTCAGAATGCTGCCCCGCGCCACCCCAGCAGCCCGCTTGGCTTTGTTCACGAGATCGGACGGCAGATGTTCACCGGCTCGGGAGGCACTAGCTTCGGCGTTGTTCGATTGACCGCCGGGCAGGACCTGATGGCTGCTGTGTGAGCAGCGCCTGGCATCGTGTTGAGCATGGGTGAATTGGTTGAACGGGTGGATGAGCATGACCAAGTGCTGGAAGTGGTTGACCGGTCCGAAGCGATTCGTCAGGGGTGGTTGCACCGCATCACCACGATCGTGTGCCGTGACGAAGACGGACGGTTCCTAGTTCATCGCCGTCCGGCCGATGACTCCCGATTCCCGGGTCAGTACAACTGGATGCTGGGTGGCGCCGCTGACGTCGGTGAGTCGTACGAGGAGGCAGCGGCGAGGGAACTTGAAGAGGAGCTGGGCGTTCACGCCGCCCCCAAGTTCCTGTTCAAGTTTCTCTGCTCGGGGGCAATCAGCCCCTACTGGCTCGGCCTGCACGAGGCCGTCATCACGGTTCCGGTCCGCCCGAGTGACCAGGAAGTCGCCTGGCACGACTGGCTATCTGAGACTGACCTTGAGGCCTTAGCGCAGCGCCAGGAGTTCGTCCCCGACGCCCGAGAGGCGTTCGATCGCTACAGGAACCTGAACCGCACAGGTCCACCCCAAAGCTGAGTACAGAGCGGCATCTAGCACACCGCTCTGCCCCGCGATGTGTTGGGCCTCCTCCGCATCTGTTCGAATTCCAGGTGCCTCCCGAGTTGGTGAACATCTGCCGTCCGTTCTTGTGAACAGAACCAGCCCCCGGAGAAGCTGAAGCCGAAGACGGTGGTGATCGGGGGCGGTGGTCCTCACAGGCGAACTCCCCGGCCGAGCAGTTCGCACACAAGGCCGGGTCGGCCGTCGCTGTGTCAGGGCTTGACCAGCCGGTCCTGCTCCACCGGCGGCGTGCCACCGTGCCAGTCCAGCGCCTTGCCGAACCGGACCAGCTCGCCGTACAGGGCGGGATCGGCGCCGTCGGACAGGATCAGGTCGAGTACGGCGACGGCAGCCCGGGCCAAGCAGCTGGTACACGTCCCTGCTCGCCCGTTTCGAGACCATTGACTCCCGACGAACCACCGTGACCACCATGAACGGCAACACATCTGCGGGCCTTCAGATCCTGGCCCGCAAGCCGCCCCCGGTCACCAGCCCCCTGCCCACTGACACTGCGGCCGGACAACACATCCACAGGCACTGACAATTGCTCCACCCACAATGGCCCGCCTTCCAGTCTCCTGGGCGTCTTCGGCAAGTCCTGCCCGGACCGTGCAACTGGGTGCCTTCCTCGTGTCACCGGTGCGCACAGCCACGGCGATGCGTACGTTGCCTCCCGGGGACGACAGTCCGCGAGAGGGGCGCGCAGGCAGGGGTCGGTGAAGGTATTGATCCAGCCGCCGAAAGACTCGTCGGAGGCGACGGCGACGCTGTTCTTCTTCGCCTCCCGTTCGGCCAAGACCCGGAAGAGAAGTTCCGCACCGTGCCTGTCGAGGTCCATGCAGCCGAGCTCGTCAATACACAGGAGATCCACGCAGCCGTCGCGGGCGATCATCTTGGACAGCTCCTCCTCGTCCGGCGCCTCGACCAGCTCAGCTGCGCGGCCTTGCTGTCAGCTGCCGGGACCCAGGTACGGCGTCAAGCAGGTCGAAGCGATGACGCGCTCCAACTCTGCAGCGGTTCCTCATGGCTCTCCCACGCGGGAGCGCAGCAGGCAGTCGAGTCGGAAGCAGCTCTCGGCCCGGGGACGCTCCATAAGAAGCTCCCCGCAGGAGTCGAGGCGGCTGCCCCGTCTTCGGACCCTTTGGAGCACTACCATGCGGCGATGTCTGACTTCATCAAGCAACTTCCCGCCCTGCTCGGGGTGATGATCGGAGCCTTCGGCTCGTACGTGGTGGTCATGCGTGGCGATCGGGCGAGGTTCCGTCGGGAGCACGCGGCCCGACGGCAGGAGCAGCAGATGGCGGCCTACACCGACTACGCGCTGACGCTGAAGAAGACCGTCACTCTTCATCGTCGCGTTGCAGCACACCTCGGCCATGACAGTTATCCACACCCCCTGCCGGCCGCAGAAGCAGCTCCCCTCCTCCTCGACGCCGCGGACTCCCGGTCCATAGCCGGAGAAGGACTGCTGATGCTCGGCTCCCCGGACGTCGTGGACGCTGCGCACAGGTGGGCACTCACCATCGTGGAGGTCGGCGACCTTCTGCATGCCCCTGGCTGTACCACTGACACATGGTCGGTGCAGATCGACAAACAGCGCATGGCCCGCGAGAAGTACTACACGGCAATCCGGCACCACATGGGACTACCACCCGGCCACTCAGGCCGATGGCAACTACCGTCTTGAACAGAAGCCGTCCGGCCCCAGGAAGAGCACCCGGTCACCCGAGAACCCATCCGGCACCCCTTCGAAGCGAAGACGGGTCCGGTCCTGCCGCACCACGAGGTGTGGGAGGCTCAGACCCAGACAGTGTTGCGCGGACACTGATACATCTCGGTGCCGTGCAGTTCGAGAGCGACTGGAGCCGTTCCTGTGAGTAGCGATCGCCCCGCACTCCGTCTGGTCGTGACGGGCGGTGGGACCGGAGGGCACACCTACCCGGCGCTGACCGCGGTACGCACGCTCAAGGCCCGGCTGGCGGCGGTCGGCCGCGGGCTCGATGTGTTGTGGGTGGGCAAGGCAGACAGCCTGGAAGCGCGCGTCGCCGCCGGCGAGGGGATCGCATTCGCCTCTGTCGCGGTCGGGAAGATCCGCCGTTCGAAGAATCCGATCAAGTTGGCGTCGCCGGCGAACGTCGCGGACATGGGCCGTGTGCCGCTCGGTGTCCTCCAGGCGCGCAAGGCGATCAACGGCTTGCGCCCGGATGTCGTGCTGGCGACCGGCGGCTACGTGGCCGTTCCGGTGGGAATCGCGGCGACCCGTCTGTGTCACGTCCCGCTCGTCGTACATGAGCAGACGGTGCGGCTCGGCCTGGCCAACAAGACGCTCGCCGGCGCGGCCCGCGCGGTCGCTGTCTCCTCCGAGTCCACGCTGCCCCTGCTTCCCGGCACAGTCCGCGACAGGGCGGCGGTGACCGGCAACCCGGTCCGCCCCGAGGTACTGACCGGGCAGGCGGACAAGGCCATTCAGGCCCTCGGCCTGAACGGCTTCGACCGGAGCCTGCCGACCGTGTACGTCACCGGCGGCGCGCAGGGCTCGCGGCAGATCAACCATCTTGTCCGCGACCTGCTGCCCTGGCTGCTGGAGAGTGCGAACGTCATCCACCAGTGCGGACCCGGCCACGTCGAGGAACTGCGCCGGGCCGCACTCGGCCTCCCGCCCCACCTGGCCACCCGCCATCACCTGACCGCCTACGTCGGCCCCGAACTCCCCGACGTCCTCGCCCTGGCCGATGTCGTCCTCGCACGCAGCGGGGCGGGCACCATCGCCGAGCTGACCGCGCTGGGAAAGGCCTCGGTTCTCGTGCCGCTCGCGACGTCAGCGGGTAACGAGCAGGCACACAATGCCGCGCATCTCGAGGAGGTGGGAGCGGCAGTCGCACTGACCGGCGAGGTGACAGCCGGGCGGTTGCGCGAGGCCATCGCGCCCCTGCTCTCCGACCCGGGCCGCCGCACCGAGATGGCGGCCGCAGCGCGGACACGCGGGCGACCGGATGCCGCCGAGCGGCTGGTGGATCTGCTGCTGTCCGTTGCCGGTCAGTGAGCATTCGGATCTCCAGCCGAAGGCTCAGCGCCTACTGCCTGGTCGGACCGGGCACGATCACGTAGCTTCTCACCATGGATCACGGGGAGAACATGCGAGTTGAGGCGTCGCAGCAGGAGACAGAGCCGAGGGCTGCCGAGGCCGACTCCGCGACGAACCGCGATGCCGAGGAGCAAGCTGTGACGCGCGCAGCTGACGGCCGAGCCCAGGGCCAGGTCATGGCCTACTTCACCCTCGGATCCATGTAATCGGCGATGGCTGAGACATGGAGGCGTTCGTAGCCACGGACGCTGCGCCGGGTTTTCATGATCTAGCCGAGGCTTCGTCCGACTCTCCGGCCGCCGGCCTCGATGAACGGCGCGTACTGCCAGGACCTGCCGGGGCATCGCCAGAGGGCAAACGATTCGAGGGCCGTGCTCAGGGGGGCGACACTCGCTTCGAAGTCCTCTGTGGCGCGGCCGTGTCCGTAGTGGCCGCTGTCGACGGCGTGGTCCTCGGCCGTCGGCTCCGGTCAGCAGAGGAACGGGCTCGCGTTGCGCCTGCCGTCCGGCCTGGAGGTGGTCACGAGTCTCCCTCTGCCTTGGTGTTCGGTTCGATGATCGGCCGGATCCATGCACAGACCGTCTCCGGCACCGAGACGGAGTGCAGGGCCGACGGCCCCGGACGCGACGAGCAGGCCGATCTTGTGGCCTGACCGGTCGAGCGGCCGCACGAAGTCGCCCGGGCGGGCCAACGGCGCGACATCCGCGGCTCCGGGCGTATCGCTGGCTTCCGCGACGCCCTCCCAGACGACCAGCTCGCCTTCCACGACGAGTGGCGAGCCGATCAGCTCCAGCGCCGCATGCACGGCGCACGATGACGCGCTCCTCGTCGTCCGTGCCCAGGACCGTGTCAAAGTACGGCCGACACGTCGAGAATGCCCAGCGCACGGCAGAGCCGCTCGACGTGACAGCGATGTGGCCGACGTATGCCGACGGAACGTGGAGCAGCGCGCAGGCGCCTGACGACGCCTCGCCCTCGACGAGGCACCGCGGTTCCGGCTCGCAAGAGCGCCGCAGGGAGAGACAGACATGGCATGGCAGGAGCGGAGCAGGCCGGCAGATCGCAGATTGCGACGTGCACCAGGCATTCACCCTGCCGACACCTGGACTGGGTGTCGGCAGGGTGAATGCCTGGTGGTGCGATGCGGGCGAGGCCCGGGCGTCAAAGGATCTTGACGGTGCCGGGGGGAACCGGCCCCTCGCCTGCGTACGAGTCGCCTCGAGGTGCGGATGGTGCGTCGTCCTCGGCAAGGGTGAGTGTGGGCCACGCAGTGGCCAGCGTGGAGTCGTCGAGGGTGAGGCCGAGGTGATCCAGGACGAGGGCGACGACGGGTGTCATCGCGGTGCCCGCGTGCTCTGTCAGCGATTCCTGGACTCTGTCCCACCAGTGGCTGGAGTACGGCGGCGGAGAGTTTGCCGGTTCGGGTTCGAAGTTCTCCAGGCAATCGCCGTCGCGCCAGTACTGGAAGACCGTGAGGCCGTCGGTGGACAGGATGCTGTAGACCTCTGTGCCCCGGGACAGGGCGGCGAGCGGTTCGGGCCATGAACCGATGACACCGTCCTCCTCGACGCAGAAGGTCCAGGCACCGAGGCTTCCGGAGCGCAGGAGTGACACCATTCCTTCGGCGAACTGCCCGCTGGGCAAGCCGGATGCCGCGTTGGCGTCCAGGTCGCGGGACCGGTCCGGGTCCGCGCCGTAACGAGCGAACACTTCAGCGGGGTCCACGCCCCGCGTGAAGGTGACGCACACGTCGCCGCTCGCCCAGTCGAGGGCTTCGAAAGTCATGTCTCACATCGCTTCGCGTCCCGGCCCGTCTCGGACCTGCATCTGACGTGCGTTCCCCGCAGTTCTGCGCGGGGAAGGCACGGCTCATTGTGCCTGGTTCAGGCAGTGGTCTCGATACGGAACGGATCGTCCCTGACCGAACTCCGGTACTTGCGGAGGGAGCCGAGGACGCCGCCTCCCGGCTCTGAGCGACGGCATGCAAGATGCCGGTGCCGCAGCTGGGCATGGTCTCTTCGCCGATCGGAACGACGATCCCGTACGTCGCGTCGGATCACGAACATCTCCCCGCCTCCTCGGCACCGACATCTTGCATGCCGTCGACGGCTCTCTCCCACCAGCAGACCGCGGACCTCACATCGACACGGCAGCGGCGAACACCGAGCCCCGCCGCCGCCCTCGATGCCTCCCCGCCTACCGTGCACGAAGCCGTTCGGACTCAGTCACTAGTCGCCTCCACGCGCACGCCCGGTCAGCTCTTCTACCCATGCCGCGGGCAGCGGATGACGGGAGCCAGCCGCCTCCCCGGGCTCGGGACGGGACAATGAAGAAGCCGTGCGACTGCGTGATAGGGGGCCTTGTGAGTGTGTCGGGACAGATACTTCCACTGGTGGGTGTAGCGCTGGGTGCTGTCGGATCGTTCCTGGTGAGCAGTCTGAACGACCGGGCACGGTGGCGGCGCGAACAATCAGTGCGCTGGGACGGACGCCGCCTGGACGCCTATGGCGAGTACATCCACATAGTCAAAGAGCTCGCCGGTCGCTACCAGGGCATCGCCGCCAGCCGCGGACTGGTGACCGGTCCCCAGCCTTTGGAACTCACCCCCGAGACACTCGCCGAGCTCGGCGAGGCCGAGGGCCGCCGTTCGGCGCTGGGCGAGACCTGCGAACTGCTGGGCGACACCGACACGAACACTGCGTCCAAGACGCTGAACCACTGCCTGTGGCGGCTCGAGCACCTTGCACGGGGTGTGCCCACACAAGTCGAGCAGAGCTGGGACCAGGCGTACTTGGAATTCAGAAACGCGCAGCGGCGATACGTGGAATGCGCGCGGGCCAGCCTGGGGGTGACCGGTCTGGTCAGCCTGAACGTGGCCTGGCCCTCGCCCTGGCGACCCGTGAGCCGCTCGTCACGTGCCGAGTGAATGCCGTGCCTCGTACAAAGCCCGGGGCCAGACCCGGCTCCCGGCAGCAATATCGGTGCCACGAAGAAGTGACTGCAGTCACTGTACGGCCGTACCCCCGCGCTCGTCCTGGACGAGTCCCACCTCCTGGACCACAGCGAGCTCGACCAGGACGGCGCCGCCTGACGGCCCCTTTGCACCCCTCACGCCACACGGACCGAGTAGGGACAGCTGATGCCCGAACCCACTGCCCCGCCGACCGAGTTCATCCGCGCCTACGAGGAGGCCACCAACAGCCATTCTGTCGCCCAGCTTGTCCCGCTGATCGCTCCCGAAGCCGTCTACTGGTTCTCTGACGGATCACACCGCGGACGCGAAGCAGTACTCGCCGCCATCGCCGAGACCTTCGCCACCATCCGCGACGAGGTCTACCAGATCAACGACCTGGAGTGGGTGTCCCACAACAGCGACCACGCAGTGTGCCGCTACCGATTCACCTGGACCGGAACGGTCGACGGCCACCCGCGATCAGGCAGCGGCCGTGGCACCAACGTGCTCGTCAACCACGCCGGAACCTGGCAGATGCTCCACGAGCACCTCAGCGACTGACTGGCAGACGCCATCCGTTCATAGGCCGGGGCGACAGCCAGTCAGTAGCTGCGGAACTGCGCCCTGTTTCCGATGTTGGACGCTCCAGCGGCCTCGGCACGTGCCAGAGCCCCTGGACTGCTGGCGCGGCGAGCAACGCCGCGGCGGGCTACTCGTCGTAGCCGCGCAAGAACGGTTGTTGAGAAGCCATGGTGTTAGCGCCGAGCACGGCAGTCTATGCGGTTCCATGTTGTTGCACGAGCTGGCGGATACGGTTCACGCGCACACCAAGACCCCAGTTACGTTGGAGATGCGGTGTCATCCATCACGGAAGCGTAGGCCGTGCCGATCAGACGACTGATCTCGTTCTCCGCAGCATGGCCGTTCTCGGAGATCTGGCGGTCCCGGCCTGGGAACGTCTGCGGCTGTCCCTGGAATTGAGAGTTTCCCCGCCAGATAGCGCGTCGTGCAGCGGACGGGTTGGCGTATTCAGAGTTCGAGGGCAGCGAGAAGGGCCTGGTCGACCCGGGCCATGTCGTCCGCTTCTACGCCATCGCGTCGGGTCGCGCCGTCGTGCCGGGTCACGCCGAGTTCGTGGGTCACACCCTGTCGCCCTCGCCCGTCACGTCCTGGCGGGCGAGGGCGAGATCGGCGCGCTCGTGTGTGCTGTCGAGGGGCGCGGGAGCGCCTCAGTGCTAGCCGGGAGGTGTCGGATCGTCGATGTCGAGGGTCACCTCGGACAGCGGGCAGCTGACGCATGTCAGTACCTGCCCGTCCGCCTTCTGCTTGCGGGTGAGACAGGTGTGATCGGGTTGCGTGACCTCTCCCCTGCTCACACGCACCATGCATGCGCCGCAACTGCCGACCGTGCAGGAGTACGGCATGGGCAGCCCCGCGGCGAGACCGGCATCCAGCAGGGACTGGCCGGGTTCGACCACGGCCACTCCGACGAGGTTCCCGTCTTTGTCGACTCGCATCTTCTGGGGCGCCTGCGTGGTCGGGGTGGTGACGCCAGCACTGAAGCGCTCTTGGTGCATGTGCTCGTCCGGCACACCGAGTTGTCGCAGTACGTCCTGCACGGTGTCCATGAGCGCTTCGGGGCCGCAGACGAAATGATGTGCGCTGTCCGTCAGCGGCAGGCCGGTCACCCATCGGCGGATGCTGTCGGCGTCGAGTCGGCCGTCGCGGCCGGTGAGGACATGGGTGACCGTCAGCCGGTCCGGATGGTCCTTCTCCATGCGGGTCAACTCGTCGCCGAAGATGACCTCTTCGGGGCTTCGGCTGCTGTAGAGAAGACTGATCCTGCCGGCCGGTGCGGGGTCGGACAGGCGGGCGCGGATCATGCTCATCATGGGTGTGATGCCACTGCCGGCCGCGATGAGCACCAGCTGTTCAGTGCTCTGCGGCGGTGCGTGGAAGGTCCCGGAGGGGCCGCGTACCGCGAGTCGGTCCCCGACCCGCAGGTCACTGTGGGCGTGCGTGGAGAACTTCCCGCCCTTCACCTGCTTGACGGTGACCTCCAGCCGGTGGGCGCCCGGCGCCGAGGAGGCCGAATAGGCGCGTCGTACGGGGTGGCCCGCGAGGTCAGTGACCAGGGTGAAGAACTGCCCGGGACGGAAATGGAACGGCTCGGCCTCGGCGGCTGAGTCCTCGAGCACCAGGGTGCGGGCGGAGGGTGTCTCCTGCCGTATCCCGCAGACGCGCACGGCTCGCAGCGGGCTCTCCGCCACCTGATCGTGTTGCGTTGCACCGTGGTGCGCAGCAGCGGGGGCGCGGACGTCGTCGTAGCCCTCTTTGCGCAGCCCGGACACGTAGGCACGGTCCGCCACCTTCCGCAGCAACCGGCTCATGCCCGGTGTGGCGGTGATGAGTTTGATCAGCCACGCGGACGCGCGCCCGGACTGGGCTGCGCCTGCGGCCAGATGGGCGCTGCCCACGGCCATCATGTCGGGTGCCTTGTCCCGGCCGGGTCGTGTGTCGGGGTTCCACAGGCGGGCGCGGGCAACAGCGTCGTTGCTGCGGATCTCCGCGTCCTCCACGTCGATGAGGAGGGCGAGATGCGGCGGTTCGCCGCGCAAGGCCAAGGTCTTCAGCAGCGCCTTGTCATCGGTGATCGCGGCGCGCCCGTGGATGTGAAGGACACCGCTGCGGCCGGGAACGAGGGCGGCGAGGGCGATCCGGTCGTCGTGGAGCAGGTTGTGCAGGGTGTCCGCGCGTCTGTTGCCCTTGCGGTCGGCCAGCACCAGAGTGCGGCCGTTCAGGATGCGGGCCACCGTCTGCCGGTCTCCGCGGGGGCTGGTGTCGCTGCCGCCTTCCGTGTCCCAGGTGGACAGGGCCAGGAACGGTGAGGCGGCGAGGAAGTCGCTGATACCCGCACCAGCCAACGGACCTTGGTCGGAGACAGGCTCCGCGGCGTCGGGCGTCTCCGGCGGCTCCCACAGGCCTGCGCGGATGACGGCCTGCGCGCAGTGCACGTACGCCTCGGAGACGTCAACGGCGGTATCCCCGCCTTTGAGAGCGGACGCGGTGCCGTTGACGCGGAGCACCTCGCCCACGCCCGGCAGCAGAAAGAACAGCGAGACCGGGCCGGTGGCGGCGCTCGCCCCCGCGACGGGGAAGGAGAGCCGCTGCGAGGAGTGAACGCGCGCGAATCCGGGCGTGCCACCGACGAACGTGGTGCGGACGGTGCCGTCGGCGTCCTGGAAGCCGAAGGCGGCGACCGGGCTGTGGGCGAGGACGTTACGGCACCCTGCGTCCAGGACGTTGATCTGCTTCTTCATGACCATCGCGGCCGGGCGGCCGACGATCGCCTCGACCTCGTCCACGCGGGACAGCCGGTTGATCGCTTCGGGCTCGAAGGTGTACTGCTGCATGAGGGTTCTTTCAGCCGGGGGCCGACCGGCCCAGTCGCCAGTAGCCGTAGAAGGAGACGTCCCGCTTGGGGACGCCGCGGTCGTTGACCAGGTGCCGCCGGACACTCGTGGCGAGCCGGGACTCACCCGCCACCCATGCGTGAAGGGGGGCTTCGGGCAATTCGGCATCACCCACCGCCTCGAGGGCGCGGACACCGGGACGCAGGCTCTCGCTGTCACGTCTGAGCCAGTGGATGCGCACCTCGGGTGGCGTGGCGACGGGCCGGATGTCGTGCGCGCTCGCCACTTCCACGAAGACTTCGGTGGGCGGCGGGTTCGGGTCGCTGTCCAGGATCGACAAGATGGCCGGCAGCGCACTCTCATCGCCCACCAGCAGACGCCCCCGGGCGTGGTCGGGCGGGCGGTACATGGAACCGAGGTCGAAGATCCCGGCAGGATCGCCCGGCCGGACCCGACGCACCCACGAGGTCATGGGCGTGTCGCCGTGGAGGGCGAACTCGATGTCGAGTTCCTGCTCCACCGGCCGCAGGCGCCGGACGGTCAGGTTGCGCACCCGCGGACGGGTCGCTCTCGGCATCAGCAGGACCTGCGCCATCCACGCCTCGTTCGAGACGGTCGGCATCCGCAGCTCCTGCTGCCCCTCCCCCGTGAAGAACAGCCGCACAGCCTGGTCAGGGCCTCCCGGGACGAGGTGCCGAATGCCGGGGCCGCCCAGCGTGACGGTGGCGAAGCCGGGCGAGAGCGGCTGACAGCTCCGCACCTCCAACGTGATCATCCTGCGCTCCAGGGGGAGGCTCACGCGAGGGATCACCGCCCCACCCCCTGCCCTTGGTTCCTCTCGTTTCCGCAGCTCATGGCACTATTCTGAGTAAAAGCTCAGCTCTTGGCTACTCGCTTTCCACCGGCCAGAAGGAACAACGGATGACACCCGCCGACCGCCGACTCACCCCACGTCGCAAGCCCCGACAGGTACGTGCCGAACTCACC
>NZ_WWIA01000587.1 GCF_009870065.1 Streptomyces sp. SID5785
TGTCCGGCGGATCATGTCGCGGGCGCGGGGTCTCACCAGCACAGAACAGCCCGGCCCACCTGGACCGCGACCTGATCCGCCGGACAGGCCCTAAGCGCCGACCTGCGCAAACACCGTACGGGCGTACGACGCGGCGGCCACCCCCGGCTGCAAGGTCGCATGGGCGGCCACGGCATGGACGTCCCGCCAGGCGCGCTGCAACGGGTTCGAGCGCATCAGCGCACGCGCCCCCGCACTGCGGAACAGGCGACTCACCGCGTCCGCCGACAGCGCCGCGGCGCGCGAGGCGTCGCGCTGGTTGCGCGCCGCCTCCTCCGGCGCGAACGCCGCCCGGGGCACGCGGGCCGCCCGGTCCGCACGCTGCGCCGCCGCCTCCAGGAGCAGGGCCGCGGCGTCGATGTCGCCCGAGCAGGCGGCCAGGGTCTGCCGTACCGCCGGGTCCGCGGCACCGCCACGAGCCCCGGCCAGCGCCACCCACGCGTCAAGTGCGGCCCTGGCGGCACCGAGCGCCGGCGCGCAGAACAGCAGGGCGGCGACCAGGGGGTAGGGCACCTGATGGCAAGGAGCCGCGTCCGGTCCGCCGACGCCGGCCATCAGCACGTCCCGTAGACAGGAGCGGTGTTCGGGGACGAACGCACCCTCGACCTCGACCTCGTGGCTGCCCGTAGCGGACAGGCCGACGCTGTCCCAGGTCCGGTTGACCCGGACGTCCCGTCTGGGCAGCAGGAGAATGCGATGGCCGGGAGGGCCGACCGGCCCCTCGTCCAGCACCGCGAGCAGAATCCAGTCGGCGTGCTCGACACCACTGGCGAACGACCAGCGGCCCGTCAGCAGCCACCCCCCGGACACGCGGGTGAGACGGCCGGAGGGCGGCACCACCGCCGCGGCTATCGCGGTGTCGGGGGACCGGGCCCACAGCTCCGCCTGGGCCTCCTCGGGCAGATGGGCCGCCAGTCGCGCGTGAGCGGCAAGCAGCGCACAGCACCACGCGGTCGAGGCGCAGGACTCCCCGACCGTCGCCACGGCGTGCACCGCGTCCGCGAAGTCACCGGCCGCGCCACCCCATCGGCGCGGTACGAAGTGCCGGGCGAAGCCCGTCTCCGGCAGCGCGGCGACGACATCCGGATGCAGACAGGCGCTCTCCTCCGCTGCGCGGGCATGCCGGGCGGCCAGGGCGCAGGCGGATTCCAGGGCGAAGGACGGGGCGGGCGGGGCCGTGGTCATAGAAACCTTCCATGAGGTCGGTAGGCGACTAGAAAAAGATTCGATTGAGAAGGTATTTTTTGTGGACAGTCCCAGTAGTCGACAACGAGGGCGGACGAGGTGAAACAGGACAGAGCCCGGCGGACGCACGCGCTGCTCCTCGACTCGGCGGCGGCGGAGTTCTCCCTGCACGGCTTCACCGGCACGAACCTGTCCGACATCGCGACGCGCTCCCGCCTCACCAAGGGCGCGCTGTACGGCCACTTCTCCTCCAAAGCGGAGCTGGCCGACGAGCTGACCCGGACGTTCGAGGAAGAGTGGGGCAAGCTCCTTGCCGAGGAGCGGAGTTCGGTCCGCGCGCTGGCCTTGCGGCTGACGCGCCGGATGGACGAGGACGTGAGGTTCGCCGCAGGGCTCAGACTCACGACGGACGCGGCGCGCGTGGACGGGCGCGAGTCCGTCCCCCTCGGCGAACTGCGTTCACAGCTCGTCGAGTTGATTCGCGCCGCACAGGACGACGGACGCATCACCGAGCACTTCCGGCCGCACACGCTGGCCGGGGTCGCGCTGGCCCTGTTCCTCGGAACGCACGCGGCAGACTGGGTGGTCGGCGACACCGGCGCCGCCGACCACTGGGACGCCTTCCTGTCCGCCTTGCGCACGGACGCGGGCTGACAGCGGCGACACCCCCTCGAACCGCAGCCCACCCGCGCGGGGACGCACCGGGCCCGGCAGCCGCGACCACCCCTGAGCGGTCGCCTGCGCCACGAGTTCCGGATCGTCGCCCACGACGACCGGGTTCCCCACACATGCCAGGAGCGACAGATCCGAGGCATCGTCCCCGTAGGCGGAGCAACGCGCCGGCGAGAGCCCCCGGTCACCCATGACCAGCCGAGCCGTGTCCGCCTTGACCTGCCCGATCATCGGGGGCCCTGCCAAGTCACCGGTCAGCACGCCGTCCACCACCCGCGGAACCGTCCCGACAACCAGATCGGCACCCACCGCCTCACCGATCGGCGACAGACAGGCCGCGAAGGAGCCGGACAGCAGGACGACGAGGTCACCGTCCCGCCGGTGGCGCCGCAGCGCGTCGACGACGACAGGGTGGAACAGGCCGCGCCCCTCCTCCCGGGCGAACCAGGACCGCCCGCTCCGCTCCAGATCGGCCGCACGGATACCCCGCAGCAGCCGGTAGTAGGACCGGTTGACCTGCTCGCGGGGCACACGCGAGCGCAACTGCGCGCCCAACGAGGCCCGAGCCGCCGCGAACCGGGCCGGACCACCGCGCTCGCGACCCCAGTGGAACGCGAGGAGGGCGAGCATGCTCTTGCCGGTGATGAGTGTCTCGTCGACGTCGAAGAACGCCGCCCCGACGGGGCCGCCTGCCTGGCGCATGGGAAACCTCTGCCGTGAGTGGAGAAGGAAGGGGCATGGAGGTACGCGGGTACGGAGATACGGAGTCGCTGACGCGCTGACGCTCTGACGCTCTGACGCTCTGACGTCACGGCGCTCGACCGCCGTGACGTCTGGCGATACTGGCGTTACCGGAGCTACCGGAGCTACTGGAGCTACTAGAGCTACTAGAGCTACTGGAGTTCCGGCACCGTCAGCGACGGGAACCCAGCTCGACGTGGGCAGCGTCGACCAGGTCCAGAATCCTGTCGGCGTACGGGCACAACAGCGCGCCTGCCGCGGTGAGTTCGACCGCACGGTTGCCCCGGCGTACGAAGAGTGCGGAGCCCACGATCTCCTCGAGACCCTTGATCTGGGCGGTGACGGCCGGCTGCGAGTAGTGGAGGTTGCGGGCCGCGCGCGTGAAACTCAGTTCGCGGGCGACTTCCCGGAAGGTGCGCAGACGGTGGAGATCCATGGTCAGTCCCGGACGAACAGGGCGTCCGCCTCCGCGAGAACGGTCTCCCCCTGCGTCGCGACCAGACGCAGAGGCCCCTCAGGACGGGTGGCCGCCCGGATCACCACCGGCCGGAACAGTTCACCGAAGGACCTGAACCGCGCCTCCAGCGCGGTGATGACACACCTGTCGGCCGCGGCCAGCACGCCCGCCTGCCGGAACGCCTCGAGCAGCATCATGCCGGGCACGTGGTCCGACGGGTGCTCGAAGTAGCCCGGGTGGCCCGGGTCGACGTGCAGCAGCCACGTGGCGCCGTCGCCGTCGGGCACGGCCCGGAGCAGCACGTCGGCGTCCTGCCGACCGGCGACGGCCGGCGCCCGCGTGAACCCCTCCGGCGCGGCCGCACCGCGACGGGGGCCAGAGCCGCCGCCCCGGCGACGGAGCAGCTCGTAACGGTGGGCGTCGACCACGACGACCGAGACCACACCGCGGGCGCAGTCCGCACCGTCGACCGTCACGGAGACCTCGAGCCGGGCGTCGAACCGGCCCGCGCGCGGGTCGCCCTGCGTCTCGACGCAGACGTCCAGCACGGCATCGAGCGGGACGTCGGACACCTGCAGCGCAGGGTGGTCCGCCACGTGCAGGTCGAGGGACTTGAAGACGAAGTGATGCCCGAACGGGACACCGTGGAAGCGGTGGAGCAGCAGGATCCCTGCCTGCCGCACCGTTTCCGCGAGGAGCATGAAGTCGCAGCGCCCGGAGGCGTCAGGGCGGTAGAGCGCGTGGTGGCGCGGCCACTGCGCGCCCACCAGGAAGCGATCGGCGGCGACCTCCGCCGCGTCGGTGAGAAAGACCTCGGTGACCGAGGCGCGGTGCACCAGCTGGCGCGGCACCGTCCGGTCGAAGGTGAGCCCCGCCCTGATGTCCTCCACCGTTTCAGCCGACACCGTGCCCAGCGTGCTGACAGACATGCCTGTTTCCCCCAAAGGCTGTATGTGTACGCGCAGATGAGACGTGAGGGGGCAGCCGCCGACTGCGGTTCCCCCGTTCCGCCTCGAGAAAATATACCTTCGGGAATGTATATTGCAATGGAGATCCGAGGACAGGTGGTGGCGAGATGCCGAACAGCAGGACCGAGCCGAAGCAGGAACGGGCCCGGCGCACGAGGGGGCAGATCCTCGCAGTCGCCGCAGAGCTCTTCGCGCAGCGTGGATACGCCACGGTGACGCTGCAGGACGTCGCCGAGCGGGCGTCGATGACCAAGGGAGCCGTCTACTTCCACTACAAGAACAAGGAAGATCTGGCCGTGGCGGTCGTGCGCGAGCACTACGGACGCTGGCCGGGGATCCTCGAGAAGGTCTCCCTGCGTGAGCTCCCCGCGTTCGAGGCCCTCGTCGAGGTACTCGCGCAGGTGAGCAGGACGTTCCACGAGGACGTCATGGTCCAGGCCGGCGCCCGCCTCCAGATCGAGCGGTCGCTGATCGAGGCCGACCTGCCGGAGCCGTACGTGGGCTGGGAGGACTACCTGACCGAACTGGTCGAGGCGGTCGAGAAGGCCGGCGAACTGCGCGAGGGGATCACCCCGCGCGCCGCCGCCCGAATCATCGTGGCCACGTTCTTCGGCATGCAGCACATCTCCGACGTCCTCACCCGCCGGGCCGACCTCGCCGAACGCCAGGCGGAACTGCACACCGTCCTCCTGGACGGCCTCCGCAGACCCTGACCGTGACGGCCCGGCAGGACCCGACGCCGACGGGGGACCACCCGGGCAGGGCCCGGCCGCGCTTCGCCGCCGTCCACGGTCACCCGAGCAACAAAAACCCCAGGCCGTAAGGATCCGGCCTGGGGTCTCAGTCTGAGCCGCCTTCGGGATTCGAACCCGAGACCTACGCATTACGAGTGCGTTGCTCTGGCCATCTGAGCTAAGGCGGCGCCGCCGGGCGCACCGGAGTGCGTCAGCAACGTCGCCAATCCTACACGGTCCCCGGGGGTGGTCCGCCCACCCTTTTTGCGGGGCGGTGACCGGTCACGAGCAGCGCTTTCCGTCCTTCGGCGGGGTGCCGGACAGGAGGTAGGTGTCGATCGCTCCGTCGATGCAGGTGCTGCCGCGGCCGTACGCGGTGTGGCCGTCGCCGTCGTAGGTGAGGAGGCGGCCAGAGGAGAGCTGGGCGGCGAGGGACTTGGCCCAGGGGTAGGGGGTCGCGGGGTCGCGGGTGGTGCCGACCACGACGATCGGGGCGGCGCCCTTCGCGGTGATGCGCTGCGGGGCACCCGTGGGCTTCACCGGCCAGTACGTGCAGTTCAGGGCGGACCACGCGAGGCCTGCGCCGAACACCGGGGAGGCCTTCTCGAAGTCCGGTACGGCCTTCTCCGCGTCCGCGGCCGAGTTGAAGGAGGCGGGTGCGTCGAGGCAGTTCACGGCGGCGTTGGCGAACATCAGGTTCGTGTACGTGCCGTCCGGGTCGCGCTCGTAGTAGCTGTCGGACAGGGCGAGGAGCCCGGCGCCGTCCTTCTGCTTCATCGCCGCGGTGAGCGCGTCGCGCAGCTGCGGCCAGGCGCCCTCGTCGTACATCGCGGCGATCACGCCCGTCGTCGCGAGGGACTCGCCGAGCTTGCGGCCGTCGGGGTCGCTCGCGGCGAGCGGCCGGGTGTCCAGCCGCGTGAAGAACTTCTTGAGGCGCTCCCCCGCCTGCGCCGGGGTGCCCGTGCCCAGCGGGCAGTCGGAGCGACCCACGCAGTCCTTCGCGAAGGACTGGAAGGCCGTCTCGAAGCCGGCCGTCTGCTGCAGGTTGAGTTCGCGCGCCGACAGCGACGGATCCATGGCGCCGTCGAGGACCAGCCGGCCGACCCGCTCGGGGTAAAGGCCCGCGTACGTCGCCCCGAGGAAGCTGCCGTACGAGGCCCCGACGTAGTTGAGCTTCTCGTCGCCGACCGCCGCGCGCACGAGGTCCATGTCACGGGCCGCCTCGACGGTGGACACGTGCGGCAGCACCCGGCGCGAGGTCTTGTCGTGCGTCTCGCAGCCCTGGGCGAACTTCTTGAACGCGCCGCTCAGGCCCGTCCGCTCCGCGTCGTCGTCCGGCGTGACGTCGGTCTGCGTGTACCGGTCCATGGCGCGCCCCGACAGACAGGTCACCGGCTCGCTGCGCGAGACGCCGCGCGGGTCCACGGCGACCATGTCGTACCGGGCCCGGACCTTCTCGGGGTAGCCGATGCCCGCGTACGACTGGAGGTAGCCGACCGCGGAGCCGCCGGGTCCGCCGGGGTTCACCAGGAGTGAGCCGAGGTGCTTGCCGTGTCCCGTGGCCTTCTTGCGCGAGACGGCAAGGTCGATCTCGCCGCCGTCAGGCTTGTCGTAGTCGAGCGGCGCCTTGAGCGTCGCGCACTGGAAGCCCGGGGCACCGCAGTCGCGCCACTTCAGGGTCTGGTCGTAGTACCGGGTCAGGTTCTCCGGCGTCGACCGGGGCAGGGCGGCGAGCGAGGCGCCGGCGGCGTCCGAGGGCTCGTGCGAACAGGCCGTGACGCCGGTCAGCAGCAGCCCCGCGGCGGCGGCCAGCAGGGCGGTTCGGTGACGGCGGGCGGTCGGAGGGAGGCGCCAGGAGTGCATCGGGCGAGCGTAACGTTCCGCGCGCACCCCGTCACCTTGCGTGCCCTTCTGGAGGTCGGCCCCGACGCAGCGGCGTGCTCAGCCCGCGCGCAGGGCCATCGTCATGGCCTCCACCGCGAGAAGCGGCGCGACGTTGCGGTCGAGGGCGTCGCGGCAGCCGCCGATCGCCTCGATCCGGCGCAGCGTCGACTCCGGCGAGGTCTCTCTGGCGAGGCGCTCGAGGGTGTCCTGGACGTCCACATTGGCCAGCGCCACCCGCGAACCGAGCTGCAGCGCGAGCACGTCCCGGTAGACCCCCGTCAGCTCGGTGAGCGCCAGGTCGAGACTGTCCCGCTGCGACCGCGTGCGCCGGCGCTTCTGCTTGTCCTCCAGGTCCTTCATGACGCCCGCGGTGCCGCGCGGCATCCGCCCGCCGCTCTGCGCGCCGAGCGCCGCCTTCAGCTCCTCGGTCTCCTTCGTGTCGACCTCCTCGGCGAGCTGCTTGGAGTCCTCGGCCGCCGCGTCGACCAGCTCCTGAGCCGCCTTGAGGCAGCCGCCCACGTCCGCGACGCGCAGCGGCACCTTCAGGACGGCAGCCCTGCGCTCCCGCGCGCGCGGGTCCGTGGCCAGACGGCGGGCCCGGTCGATGTGGCCCTGGGTGGCGCGGGCGGCGGTGGCGGCGGCAGCGGGCTCGATGCCGTCACGCCGGACGAGCATGTCGGCGACCGCGTCGACCGCCGGGGTGGAGAGCGTGAGCAGGCGGCAGCGCGAGCGGATCGTCGGCAGCACGTCCTCCACGGACGGTGCGCAGAGCAGCCAGACGGTGCGGGGGGCGGGCTCCTCGACGGCCTTGAGCACCGCGTTCGCCGACTTCTCGTTGAGCCGCTCGGCGTCCTCGACGAGGATCACCTGCCAGCGGCCGCCGGCCGGCGACGTGTACGACTTGCGGACGGTGTCGCGCATGTCCTCGGCGAGGATCTGCGTGCCGACCGCGGCGACGGACGTGACGTCCGCGTGGGTGCCGAGCAGCGCCGTGTGGCAGCCGTCGCAGAAGCCGCAACCAGGAATGCCGCCCAGCGCGCGGTCCGGGCTGACGCACTGGAGCGCCGCGGCGAAGGCACGCGCGGCGGTCACCCGGCCCGCGCCCGGCGGCCCCGTGAACAGCCACGCGTGCGTCATCTTCGAGGCGGGGGGCGGCGGCGCGTCCGCCGCGGCCGCCGTCACCAGGGCGTCCGCGTCCCGCGCGGCCGCGTCCAGCGTCCCGGCCACGCGCTCCTGACCGACCAGGTCGTCCCACACGGTCATGCGCCACCCACCCTCTTCTCGTCCTCACGCCATTGTGCCGGGCCCCACTGACACGCACGCACGACCCACGGGCGCGCACCACCACGGACAGGCGCCACGACAGGCACGCGCCACGACGGGCATGCACCCGCCGCGGGCGCGGTGACCGGGTCGCGCGGTGAAACCGGGCTGACAATCCGCGCCCTGTGCGATGGGATACGGCGATGAGCGATCCACGTACCGGTACCGGCCTGCGCATCGAGACCCTCACGCCCGCCGACGACGCGGCCCTCGCCGACTGGCGTCACGTCCACAACACCGTCGTGCCCGTCGCGTCGGCCCTGCTCTCCCTCGAGGACGTCCGCGAGCGCGCGGGGCGCAACGTCCTGGAGGTCGCGTACGCCGCGGACGGCACCCTCGTCGGCTGCACCACCGTGCGCCCGCCCCGCGACGGGGCCGCCGCCACGGTGATCGCGCGCGTGCTTCCCGGGCACCGCGGCCGGGGTCTCGGCACGGTCCTGTACGAGCGCGGGCTCGCCGCCGCCCGGACGCTCGGCGCCGACGCGGTCGAGACTGTCGTCCTGACGTCGAACGCGGCGGGGCTGCGCTTCGCCGAGCGCGCCGGGTTCACCGTCGAGGTCGACCGGTACCGGCTGGACGGCGACACCGTGGACTGGGTCGAGCTCAGGCTGGCCTGAGCCGCCGCACGCGCCGGGGCCGCCGCCCGCGCCCGGTTCGGCCGGAGCTCCCGCCCCGGCCCGCCCGGTGTCAGCGGCGGCGGCGCCCGCGCCCGTCCTCCGGGTCGTCGCCGAGTCCACCGAGCAGCTCGTCCGCGAGCGACGGAAGGTCGTCGAGCGGCGTCTCCTCGGCCCAGTCCGGGCGGGGCCGGCGCGGCCGGCCCGACTCGTCGACCTGCGGGAGTTCGGCCGTCCGCTCGTTCGGCCCGTCCTCGCGCGCGGGCCGCTCGTCACGGAAGTAGCCCTGCGGCACCCGGTCGGCCGGATCCTGCACCTGCGGCAGAACCGCTGTCTCGTCGGCCTGCGGGCGCGGCAGCTGCGCCGTCTCCTCGGCGTCGTGCACCGGGACCTGCGGCATGACCGTGGTCTCCTCGGCGTCCGGGCCGGTGGGCTCGGGCCGCACGATCGGAGTCGGGACGGTCGTCTCGTTGTCGGGAACCTCCGGAGCCCGCTGGGCCCGCTGGGCCTGCCGGGCCTGCCGGGCCCGCGAAGCACCCGAACCCGACGCGTCAGAAGTACCCGACGCACCCGAAGTGCCCGAAGTGCCCGAAGTGCCCGAGTCCTGCTGAGCGTCCGAGTCCTGCGGCGACGGCGCGCCGTGACCGGCACCCCCCGCACCAGAACCGGCGGCGGTGCCGGAGGCCGCGGCACCGGAATCCGGCAGCTCGACCTTGCGCAGGTTCGCCGTCGGCGTGTGCCCGCTGCGCTGGGCCGCCTGCGCCGCTTCGGCGGCGAGCCGACGGGCCTCCTCCGCGCGCAGCAGGGCTTCCTCGGCCTTGCGCTGCTTCTCCAGGCGCCGCTCCTCGGCCTCGGCCCGCAGCCGCGCCTCCTCCTCGGCCTCCTTGCGGCGGCGCTCCTCCTCGATCTTGCGCGCCTTCTCCTCGGCGAGCAGCCGGGCCTGTTCCGCCTCGGCCTTGCGGCGGGCCTCCTGGGCGCGCCGGCGTGCCTCCTCGGCCTGGCGCTCGGCCTCGATGCGCTGCGCCTCCTCGAGCTCGCGGCGCTGACGCTCCTCCTCCTCGGCCCGCAGCTTGGCGAGCTGCTCCTGGCGCTCGCGCTCCAGGCGCTCCTCCTCGGCCTTGCGGGCGGCCTCTTCCTCGGCCTTGCGGCGCGCCTCTTCCTCGGCGGCCCTGCGGGCCTCCTCCTGGGCCTTGATCTCGGCCTCGGAGAGCGGAAGGAGCTGGTCGAGCCGGTGCCGGATGACCGTGGTGACGCCCTCGGCCTCCTGGCCGCCGTCGACCACCAGGTAGCGCCCCGGGTCGCCCGCGGCCAGCGTCAGGAAACCGGCCCGTACGCGCGCGTGGAACTCCATCGGCTCCGACTCGAGCCGGTCCGGCGCCTCGGTGAACCGCTCGCGGGCGGCCTCCGGGTCGACGTCGAGCAGTACCGTGAGGTGCGGCACGAGCCCGCTGGTCGCCCAGCGGTTGATCCGGGCGACCTCGACCGGCGACAGGTCACGGCCCGCGCCCTGGTAGGCGACGGACGAGTCGATGTAGCGGTCGGAGATGACGACGGCGCCGCGCTCCAGGGCCGGGCGCACGACGGTGTCGACGTGCTCGGCGCGGTCGGCGGCGTAGAGGAGGGCCTCCGCGCGGTGCGACAGGCCCGCCGACGACACGTCGAGCAGGATGGAGCGCAGCCGCTTGCCGACCGGCGTCGCGCCGGGCTCGCGGGTGACGACGACCTCGTGGCCCTTGGCGCGGATCCACTCGGCGAGCGCCTCGGCCTGCGTGGACTTGCCGGCGCCGTCGCCGCCCTCCAGGGCGATGAAGAAGCCGGTGGTGGCGGGGGCCTGCGCCGGATCGTTCCCCCCGAGCAGGGCGTCGCGCAGGTCGTGGCGGAGCGGGACGCCGCTGCGGTCGTCGGTCTTGGCGAGGACGAGCGCGGCGACGGGCAGCAGCAGCGCGCCGACGAGCATCAGCGTGAACGCGGCGCCGCCGTGCGCGAAGACGAACTTGCCGTTCTCCAGGCGGTGCGGCCCGATCAGTGCCGCGACGACCGGCGCGACGAGCACGCCGAGCGCCATGGCGACGCGGACGACGGCCTGCAGATGTTCGGTCGTGCGGGCCCGGCGGTACTCCTCGGTCTCCTGGTCGAGGAGGGTGTGCCCGGTGTTCGCGGCGATGCCCGCGGTGACTCCGGCCACGGTGAGGACGAGGATCACGGTGGTGACGTCGGGGACGAGACCGGCGGCGAGCAGGGCGACGCCGGTGGTCGCGACGACGAGCGCGAGCAGCCGGCGCCGGGACAGCGAGGGCAGCACGCCGGGCGCGGTGCGGATGCCGACGGCGGTGCCGCCGGTCAGGCCGAGCGCGAGCAGCCCGAAGGTGACGGGTCCGCCGCCCAGGTCCTTGGCGTGCAGGACGGAGACCGCGACGGCGGCCGAGACCGCTCCGGCGATCGCGGCGCAGGCGAGGACGAGCAGCGGGATCGCACCGGTACGGCCCTTGTCGACCCCGGCCCCGGTCTTCGGCCGGCGCAGCCCCTCGAGCGGCGAACGCGCGCGCGGGGTCTGCGTGTCCGACAGCTCCAGGAAGAAGACGACGGAGAGGGAGGCGGCGAACAGGCCCGCCGCCACGTAGGACGACAGGGCGACCTGGTGCAGCGAGAACCAGTCGACGCCGGCGCCGATCAGGTTCTGCACGAGGGTGACGAGGACGAGGGTCGCGGCGGCGAGCGGCACGGCGACGAACGTGGTGCGCAGCGACAGCCGGCGCAGCGCGTCCATGTGGTCCGGGAGCGGCCGGATCGCGGCGCCCTCGGGCGGCGGTGCGGGCAGCAGCGCGGGCGCCGCGCTCTCCTTGGCGACGGTCCAGAACCGCTCGGCGACCCCGGCGACGAAGGCCGTCACGAGGATCAGCGCCAGGGCGTTGTCCGGCGTCCAGTCGATCCAGAGCGGGGCGACGATCAGCAGAGCGGCGCGCAGTCCGTCGGCGCCGACCATGGTCCAGCGGCGGTCGAGCGGGCCGCCCGGTGAGGTCAGGGCGGTCAGCGGGCCGAGCAGGACGGCGCCGAACAGCAGCGTCGACAGGATCCGCGCCGCGAACACGGCGGCGACGGCGAAGGCCACGCCCCGGTACCCGCCGCCGAAGGACGTCTGCGCGATGGCCGCCTGAAGGGCGAGCACGACCAGGACGAGGACGCCGAGGACATCTCCGACCCCGCCGACGAGCTGTGCGGACCACAGCCTCTTCAGCTGCGGGGCGCGCAGCAGGGCGCGCACCGCTCGCTCGCGGGAATCCGCCACGAGGGTGTCGTCGGAGGCCGTGTGGGGGGCCGTTGGCTGCTCGGCACGGGTCATTCGTCCAGCCTATCGGGACGCACTGTCACGCAGGGCCCCCGCCCGAACAAATGCCCGGGAGCAGGCAGGACGCCGGGCCCCACCGGAAACGAGGGCACCCCCGGGGGCAGCGAAGGGCGGCGGACATACGGGAAGGGACGCCCCGCAGGACGTCCCTTCCCGTCGTTCTCCGGCCGCTCTCGCGCCTCATGTGCCGCAGAGCAGACCCGTCACCCGCCCGCTCCACGGAGCGGACACGCCCGCCCCGCGGGGCGCGGACTACTCCGCGGGCGCCGCCTTCTTGGCAGCGGTCTTCTTCGCAGCCGTCGTCTTCTTGGCGGTCGTCGTCTTCTTCGCGGCGGTCTTCTTGGCCGTCGTCGTCTTCTTCGCCGCCGTCGCCTTCTTGGCCGGCGCCTTCTTGGCGGCCTTCTTCGCCGTCTTCTTGGCGGGGCCCTTGGCACGCTTCTCGGCGAGCAGCTCGTAGCCGCGCTCCGGCGTGATGTCCTCCACGGAGTCGGCCGCGCGCAGGGTCGCGTTGGTCTCGCCGTCGGTGACGTACGCGCCGAAACGGCCGTCCTTGACGACGACGGGCTTCCCGCTGACCGGGTCCTCGCCGAGCTCCTTGAGCGGGGGCTTGGCGGCGGCCCGGCCACGCTGCTTGGGCTTGGAGTAGATCTCCAGGGCCTCGTCGAGGGTGATGCCGAAGATCTGGTCCTCGGTCTCCAGGGAGCGCGAGTCCGTGCCCTTCTTCAGGTACGGCCCGTACCGCCCGTTCTGCGCGGTGATCTCGACGCCCTCGGCGTCGGTGCCGACGACGCGCGGCAGCGACATCAGCTTGAGCGCCTCGTCGAGGGTGACCGTGTCGATGGTCATCGACTTGAAGAGGGAGGCCGTGCGCGGCTTGACCGCGTTCTTCCCGGTCTTCGGGGTGCCCTCGGGGAGCACCTCGGTGACGTAGGGGCCGTAGCGGCCGTCCTTGGCGATGATCTGGTTCCCGGAGACGGGGTCCGCGCCGAGTTCGAAGTCGCCGCTCGGCTTGGCGAGCAGCTCCTCCGCGTACGCGACGGAGAGCTCGTCGGGCGCGAGGTCCTCGGGGACGTCGGCGCGCTGGTGGCCCTCGGAGTCCCGCTCGCCGCGCTCGATGTACGGGCCGTAGCGGCCGACGCGCAGCACGATGTCGCTGCCGACGGGGAACGAGGAGACCTCGCGGGCGTCGATCGCGCCCAGGTCCGTCACCAGTTCCTTGAGGCCGCCGAGGTGGTCGCCGTCCCCGTTGCCCGCGGAGGAGGCGGAGCCGGCGTCGTCGCCCTCGCCGAAGTAGAAGCGCTTGAGCCACGGCACGGACTGGGCCTCACCGCGCGCGATGCGGTCGAGGTCGTCCTCCATCCTGGCCGTGAAGTCGTAGTCGACGAGCCGCCCGAAGTGCTTCTCCAGGAGGTTGACGACAGCGAAGGACAAGAAGGAGGGCACGAGCGCCGTCCCCTTCTTGAAGACGTAGCCGCGGTCGAGGATCGTGCCGATGATCGACGCGTACGTCGACGGACGGCCGATCTCGCGCTCCTCCAGCTCCTTGACCAGCGAGGCCTCGGTGTAGCGGGCGGGCGGCTTGGTGGCGTGGCCGTCGACCGTGATCTGCTCGGCGGACAGTGCGTCGCCCTCGGCGACCTGCGGCAGGCGCCGCTCGCGGTCGTCCAGCTCCGCGTTCGGGTCGTCGGCGCCCTCGACGTAGGCCTTGAGGAAGCCGTGGAAGGTGATCGTCTTGCCGGAGGCGCTGAACTCGGCGTCGCGGCCGTCGGCGGAGGTGCCGCCGATCTTGACGGTGACGCTGTTGCCGACCGCGTCCTTCATCTGGGAAGCGACGGTCCGCTTCCAGATCAGCTCGTACAGCCGGAACTGGTCGCCGGTCAGGCCGGTCTCGGCGGGCGTGCGGAAGCGGTCGCCGGAGGGGCGGATCGCCTCGTGCGCCTCCTGCGCGTTCTTCACCTTGCCCGCGTAGGTGCGCGGCTTGTCCGGGAGGTAGTCCGACCCGTACAGCTGCGTGACCTGGGCCCGGGCGGCGGAGACCGCCGTGTCCGAGAGGGTCGTGGAGTCCGTACGCATGTAGGTGATGAAGCCGTTCTCGTACAGCTTCTGGGCCACCTGCATGGTCGCCTTCGCGCCGAAGCCCAGCTTGCGCGAGGCCTCCTGCTGCATCGTCGTCGTACGGAAGGGGGCGTACGGCGAGCGGCGGTACGGCTTCGACTCGACGGAGCGGACGGCGAAGCTGGTGCTCTCCAGGGCGGCGGCGAGCGAACGCGCGTTCGCCTCGTCCAGGTGCAGCGTGTTCGCCGAGCCGGCCTTGAGCTGCCCGAGCGAGTCGAAGTCGCGGCCCTGCGCGATGCGCTTGCCGTCGACCGAGCTGAGCCGCGCCACCAGGGACGACGGGTCGGACGGGTCACCGGCGCGGCCCGTCGCGAAGGTGCCGGTCAGGTCCCAGTACTCGGCGGAGCGGAAGGCGATGCGCTCGCGCTCCCGCTCGACGACGAGCCGGGTGGCGACCGACTGGACGCGGCCGGCCGACAGGCGCGGCATGACCTTCTTCCACAGGACCGGCGAGACCTCGTAGCCGTAGAGGCGGTCGAGGATGCGGCGGGTCTCCTGGGCGTCGACCATGCGCTTGTTGAGCTCGCGCGGGTTGGCGACGGCGGAGCGGATCGCGTCCTTGGTGATCTCGTGGAACACCATCCGGTGGACGGGAACCTTGGGCTTCAGGACCTCCAGGAGGTGCCACGCGATGGCTTCGCCCTCGCGGTCCTCATCGGTGGCGAGGAAGAGCTCGTCGGAGTCCTTCAGGAGATCCTTGAGCTTCTTGACCTGCGCCTTCTTGTCGCTGTTGACGACATAGACGGGCTGGAAGTCGTGCTCGACGTCGACACCGAGGCGGCGGACCTCACCCGTGTACTTCTCGGGGACCTCCGCCGCGCCGTTGGGGAGGTCGCGGATGTGCCCGACGCTCGCTTCGACGACGTATCCAGGGCCCAGATAGCCCTTGATCGTCTTCGCCTTGGCGGGCGACTCGACGATGACGAGTCGGCGGCCGCCCTGTGCGGTCTCGCTGGTCGGGGACAACTTCGCTCTTCTCTCCGGTCGGCGGTTGGGGCCGTTCTGGTCGTTCGGGCCGGTGCGCGGCGCTGCTTGTGCGGCGCTGCTCGTGCGGCACTGCTGCGGAGTGTGACGGTACCTCCCGCCGGTGTGTCAAACGGGAAAAGCACGCAGCAGCCACTCGGAACGGTAACCCGACTCCTCGTGATCCTGCCCCCGGACCGTGGAGCGGACGCCTCGCCTCCGGGTGAGCGCAAGATCACTCTGCGTGCCACGTTCCTGTCACGAGCGTCCCTGTTGCGCTGCATCGGGCACCGGTCCGGCCACCGGGGCCCACACCCTTATTCCTTGCTGACAAGATGGCGGATGGCTGGGGGAGCCCGGGGCCTGGGGACAGCGCCGCGAAGGAGCCTCCGGCTCGTCCCCGAAGACCTCCGACCGCAGGAGCACCCGATGTCCGACAGCAACCCCTACGGCCAGCCTCCCCAGGACCCGAACAATCCGTACGGCTACCCGCAGCAGGGCTCGCAGCCCGGCTACGGCGCCCCGGGCCAGCCCCCGCAGGGCGGCCAGCCGATGTACGGGTACCCGTACCCGGACTCCGCGCAGGCCGGCGGCGCGTACCCGCCCCAGCCGGGCATGGTCGCCGGCTACGACCCGATGGCGCCGTTCGGCTACGACCCCTACGGCCGTCCGTACTCCGACAAGTCGAAGATCGTCGCGGGCGTTCTCCAGCTCTTCCTCGGCACGCTCGGCGTCGGCCGCTTCTACATCGGCAACGTCGGCATCGGCCTGGCCCAGCTCTTCACCTGCGGCGGCTTCGGCATCTGGGCGCTGATCGACGGCATCATCCTGCTGACCAGCAGCAACACCACGGACTCCAACGGCCGTGTCCTTCGCGGCTGACCGTGTCCCGGCCCTGCTGCGGCACCCGGCGACCGCGCCCGCCGGGGTGCTGGCCGCCGGGCTGACCGGAGCGCTGTACCTGTACGGCACCGACCCGCACGCGTCCGGCCAGTGGCTGCCCCGCTGCCCGTTCCACTGGGCCACCGGCCTGTGGTGCCCCGCGTGCGGCGGGACGCGGATGGTCTACGACCTGATGCACGGTCAGTTCACCGCCGCCTGGTACGACAACCGCTTCCTGCTGCTCGCCGCCCCGTTCGCCCTCGCGCTGCTCGGGCGCTGGGCCTACGAAGGGCTGCGCGGCCGCCGCTGGCGTCCCTCGCTCAAGCCCCGTACCCAGCTCGCGATCCTGCTGGCCGCCACGGCCTGGACCGTTCTGCGCAACGTGTTCTGACCTGCTGTCACACCCCGCGGGCGGCCCCTACATCACAAAGCCGCCACGATCCGCACCAGAACGCCCGTCACCCGGTGCGGCTCGCCTAATTTGGGCTCTTCCGAGGCCACCGCCACGTCCCCACCAGCGCATGCGCCTCATCCATCCGCTCAGGCGCACGCTCCGGCGTGCCCTTTTCATGTCCCCAGGAGCACAGCCATGTCCTACCCCGCCCAGCCCGCGCAGCCCGACCCGAACGCGCCCTTCGGCTACGACCCGCAGGGCCGTCCGTACTCCGACAAGTCGAAGATCGTCGCGGGCGTCCTCCAGCTCTTCCTCGGCGGCCTGGGCATCGGCCGCTTCTACGTCGGCAACGCGGGCGTGGGCGTCGCCCAGCTCCTGACCTGCGGCGGCCTCGGCATCTGGGCGCTGATCGACGCGATCCTGTTCTTCACGAGCAACGACCGCACCGACAGCCAGGGCCGCGTGCTGCGCGGCTGACGCACAGCCGGTCCAGCACCCACGACGCCTGTCTCCGTCCCGCCTGTCTCCGTCCCGGCCGGGGCGAGGGCAGGCGTCGTGCGTTCACGGGGCACCACATCGCCGGCGCACCGCGAAAGAGCGCGCGCCCCTGATCAGATGTGGCCGAAACACCACACGGAGGCCGCGAGCGAGGCCAGCCCGACGGCACCGGCGATGACCGCCGCGGCCACCGGGCGCACGCCTCCTTCCGCGACCGGCACGCCGTGCACGGACCGTGCCCCCGTCCACAGCAGCAGCCCCGCCCCGAACAGCGCGAACACCGCACCCGCGAACACCGCAGGCGTACTCTCCATGGCCCAGCCTCCCGCCGTCGGCGCCGTCGTCGGCGCCCCGGGCCGCGAGGCTGGCACGGGCGGGGGAACCCGAGGTGAACTCCCGTACAGCGCACGGCGAAGAGCGCCTTGCCGCGCGGTACCCGCGGGCGGGCGCCTCAGGCCGCCGGACCGCCGGGCACGGGCTCCAGGAAGCCCTGCTCGACGAGCGTGCGGATCTGCGCGGGCGTCCGGTCACGCAACACCACGGGCTCCTCGCCCATCAGTTGCGCGATCGCGTCCAGGATCCGCCCGGCGCTGAGCGTCCCGTCGCACACGCCCGCGAACCCGGCGCCCACCGTGTCCACCTTCGTGGCACGGCGCATCCCGCGCCCCTGGCGCAGCACGACGTGCTCCGGGTCCTCCGCGCCGGGCAGCCCGACCTGCTCCTGCACGACTTCACCGGCCAGCGTGAACGACGCCTCGAGCAGCGCCGCGTCGTCGTGCTCGCGCAGCCAGTCCACGCGCGCGAAGTGCGCGCGCACGGTCTCGCCGAGCGGCTGCTCCACGGGATGCGGCCACTCCTCGACGACGACCGAGGGCGCCTCGGCGGCCGCCTCGCTCCGGCGCAGCGTGATCCAGCCGAAGCCGACGGCCCGGACCCCGCGCTCCTCGAACTCGTCGAGCCACGCGTCGTAGCGCGCGGCGTACGCGGCCGGGTCGGTGCGGTGGTCCCCGGCGTCGCGCAGCCACAGCTCCGCGTACTGCGTGATGTCCTGCACCTCGCGCTGCACCACCCAGGCGTCACACCCGCGCGGCACCCACGAGCGCAGCCGCTCCTGCCACTCCTCGCCGTCCACGTGCTGCCAGTTGGCCAGGAACTGTGCGTACCCCCCTTCGTTCAGCCGGTCTCCTGCCTGCTGAACGAGCGTGCGGCACAGATCGTCCCCGCCCATGCCACCGTCCCGGTACGTGAGCCGGGCGCCGGGCGAGATGACGAACGGCGGGTTCGACACGATCAGGTCGTACGTGGCCTCGCCCACCGGCGCGTACAGCGAGCCCTCGGCGAGTTCGGCGGCCGGCACCCCGCTCAGCGCGAGGGTGAGCGCGGTGATGTGCAGGGCGCGCGCGTTGAGGTCGGTGGCCGTCACGCGCGTGGCGTGCCGGGTGGCGTGCAGCGCCTGGATGCCGGAGCCGGTGCCCAGGTCGAGGGCCGACGCGACGGGCGTGCGCACGGTGATGCCGGCGAGCGTGGTGGAGGCGCCGCCGACGCCGAGCACGACGCCCTCGTCGCCGCTGCCGATGCCGCCCGCACCGCCGACCGCGCAGCCCAGGTCGGACACGATGAACCAGTCCTCACCGTCCGGGCCGCCGTAGGGGCGCACGTCGACGGTCGCGGCGAGCTCGGAGCCGGCCGCCCCCTCGGGACCGGCCTCTCCCTCGGGGCCGCTCTCGCGCAGCCAGCCGCTCTCCACGCACGCGGGGAGCGGCAGCACGTCCGCGAGCCGCTCGCGCGGGACGGGCTGCTGGAGGAGGAAGAGGCGGACGAGCGCCTCCAGCGGGCCCTCTCCGCGCGTCGCCCGCAGAGCGGGCACGGTCTCGCTGCGGGCCAGCGCCGCATAGGCGGGCGCCCCGAGCAGCTCGAGCAGCCCGTCGGCGGTGAACTCGGCTTGCAGGAGCGCGTCACGCAGGGCGGACGCGACATCGGAACGGTCGGCGGCGGGCAGGTTGTCCAGGCTGGTACGACTCACGCTCCCATTGTGACCCGGAAACGGACCGCGCCCCCGGTGCGTGGCACCGGGGGCGGCGTGGGGCCGTGGGGGGAGGTCGGTGAGAGGGGTCGGTGGGAGCCGTCAGGACTTCTTGGAGGCGGACGGCGACGGGGAGGCGCTCTTGCAGCCGTCCTGCTTCGCCATGGCCTCGCCGACCTCGCCCTCCTGAAGCTGGTTGATGGCGCTGTCGCCGCTCTTGCTCAGCTTGGTCAGGCCGGTGGCGATGCCCTCCAGGCCCTTCGCGAAGGCCGCCTGGTCGCCCGTGTCGAGCTTGTCGACCTTCTTCTTCAGGTCGGCGTACCCCGTGGAGAGGGCGTCGAGCTCCTTGACGGCGTTCTGCTGCTTCGTCTTGCCGTCGTCGGTGGGCGGCGGGCCCGCCTTCTCGACCGCGTCGGCGATGTCGCCGTACGCGTCGGACAGGTCCTGGAACGCCTTGGAGTCCGCCTTCTGCACGTCGGCGGGCTTGCTGTTCTCCGAGCTCACCTTCTGGATCGAGTCGTTGGCGGCCTGGATCTTCTTCGCCGGGGCGACGCGGGCGTCACAGACCTGCTTGGCCCAGGCGTCCAGCTTCTCGTTGCTGTCGTCGCCGCTGCAGCCCGACAGCGCCAGTACCAGTACCGCACCGCCGGACAGTGCGGCCGCGAGCTTCTTGTTCACCGGATTGGTCCCTTCCATGGCTCTCGGCCCCGGAACTTACACGCCAAGCACACGACCAGCGCACGCAAGGCGTTAGATATGACCACTTTGTTTCGCTTTAGCAGCCATTTGCACCAAGGGAGAGAAGGCTCACGGAACACAAACCGAGAAACTCGGGACACGCCAGGGGCGGACGGCCCGTCAAACCGGGCCGTCCGCCCCTGTGTTGACCCTCCGTCCGGCGCCCCCGGACTACGGCACCACCGCCGGGTCGGCCGGTCCGGCCTGTTCCGGAAGGCGGCCCGTCCCGCCGCCGTCACCGTCCCCGTCGTCGCCGACCGCGATCCCGCGCCGCTTCGACACGTAGACCGCGCCCACGATGACCGCGAGCGACAGGACCGCGATCGCGACGCGCACGCCGACGCTCGCGTCGTCCCCGTAGCTGAACTTGACGACCGCGGGCGCGATGAGCAGCGCGACGAGGTTCATCACCTTCAGGAGCGGGTTGATGGCCGGTCCCGCGGTGTCCTTGAACGGGTCGCCGACCGTGTCGCCGATGACCGTCGCGGCATGGGCCTCGCTGCCCTTGCCGCCGTGGTGACCGTCCTCGACGAGTTTCTTCGCGTTGTCCCACGCGCCACCGGAGTTGGCCAGGAACACGGCCATCAGCGTGCCGGTGCCGATCGCGCCCGCGAGGTACGCGCCGAGTGCGCCCACACCGAGCGTGAACCCGACCGCGATCGGCGCCATGACGGCCAGCAGACCGGGCGTGGCCAGCTCCCGCAGCGCGTCCTTCGTGCAGATGTCGACGACCCGCCCGTACTCCGGGGTCTCCGTGTGGTCCATGATCCCGGGGTGCTCGCGGAACTGCCGCCGCACCTCGTAGACCACCGAACCCGCCGACCGCGACACCGCGTTGATCGCCAGCCCCGAGAACAGGAAGACCACCGCGGCCCCGACGATCAGCCCCACCAGGTTGTTGGGCTGCGCGATGTCCATGCTCAGGTTCATCGCCCCGCCCTCGCCGACCTTCTCGCCGACGTCCTGGGCGGCCGAGACGATCGCGTCCCGGTACGAGCCGAACAGCGCGGCGGCGGCGAGCACCGCCGTCGCGATGGCGATGCCCTTGGTGATCGCCTTGGTCGTGTTGCCGACCGCGTCCAGGTCCGTGAGCACCTGCGCGCCCGTGCCCTCGACGTCACCGGACATCTCCGCGATGCCCTGCGCGTTGTCGGAGACCGGTCCGAAGGTGTCCATGGCGACGATCACGCCGACCGTGGTCAGCAGCCCGGTCCCGGCGAGCGCCACCGCGAACAGCGCCAGCATGATCGACGTACCGCCCAGCAGGAACGCCCCGTAGACGCCGAGGCCGATCAGCACCGCCGTGTACACGGCGGACTCCAGGCCGATCGAGATGCCCGCGAGCACCACGGTCGCCGGACCCGTCAGCGAGGTCTTGCCGATGTCCCGCACGGGGCGCCGGGTCGTCTCGGTGAAGTACCCGGTGAGCTGCTGGATCAGCGCGGCCAGCACGATGCCGATGGCGACGGCCACGATCGCGAGGATCCGCGGATCGCCGTCCTTGCCGGCCACCTCCCCGATCGCCCCGTCCAGCTCGGCGTACGAGCCCGGCAGGTACGCGAAGACGGCCACGGCGACCAGGACCACCGAGATCACCGCGGAGACGAAGAAGCCGCGGTTGATGGCGCTCATGCCGGAGCGGTCACCACCGCGCGGGACCACCGCGAAGATGCCGATCATCGCGGTGACGACCCCGATCGCGGGCACGATCAGCGGGAAGGCGAGTCCCGCGTCGCCGAACGCCGCTTTCCCGAGGATCAGTGCGGCCACCAGAGTGACGGCGTAGGACTCGAACAGGTCGGCGGCCATCCCGGCGCAGTCTCCGACGTTGTCGCCCACGTTGTCGGCGATGGTCGCGGCATTGCGCGGATCGTCCTCCGGAATGCCCTGCTCGACCTTGCCGACCAGGTCGGCGCCGACGTCGGCGGCCTTGGTGAAGATGCCGCCGCCGACGCGCATGAACATCGCGATCAGCGCGGCTCCGAGCCCGAAGCCCTCCAGGACCTTGGGCGCGTCGGCCGCGTAGACGAGCACGACGCAGGAGGCACCGAGCAGCCCGAGCCCCACCGTGAACATGCCGACGACGCCACCGGTACGGAAAGCGATCTTCATTGCTTTGTGGGACACCGAAACGGGATCTTTTCCTGGTTCCCCGCCGGCCTCGGACGCCTCACGGGCCGCGGCGGCGACCCGCACATTACTGCGGACCGCGAGCCACATTCCGATATAGCCGGTCGCCGCGGAGAACAGCGCGCCGATCAAGAAGAACACCGAACGCCCGGCGCGCTGATTCCAGTCGTCCGCGGGCAGCAGCAGGAGCAGGAAGAACACGACGACGGCGAACACTCCGAGGGTGCGGAGCTGCCGGCCCAGATAGGCGTTCGCGCCCTCCTGGACCGCGCCGGCGATCTTCTTCATGGAATCCGTGCCCTCGCCTGCCGCGAGCACCTGGCGCACCAGGACTCCGGCGAGGGCGAGCGCCGCGAGCGCGACGACGGCGATGACGATCACGATCAGACGATTGCCGTCCGTCAGGGCCGCGGCTGCGAGATGTGAGGGGGTGGAAGGCTCCGCCATTCGTCCTCCTTGACGCTTGGACTGAGCTCAAGACGTGGACGGATTGTAGGGAGCGGATCCTGATCAAAACAGTGCGCGGCAAAAGATAAGATCGGTGCGCGCCAAAACCCTTCGATAATGCCCTGGAGGCATTATCGAAGATCGCGGAATGAAGAAGATCGCGCGGCCACGCTAATCACCACTGGAATCACCAGTCGTATCGCCGCTCTGATCAACGTTCTGATCGACGTTCTGGTCGACGTTCTGGTCGACGTTCTGGTCGA